>NZ_VIGC02000006.1 GCF_006569185.2 Litorilinea aerophila
GGGGAGAAGGCGTCGTGGGTGTTGGCGACCGAGGCGTTGGCGGTGGCACCGGCGGTGACGGTGGCGGGGGAGCCGGAGATGACGGTGGTCCAGGCGGTGCCGGCGTCGGTCTCGGTGATGGTGTAGGTGCCCACGGCGATGTTGTTCCAGGAGAGGATGCCGCCGTCGGGACCGATGGACTGGCAGTTGCCGTTGGGGTAGGCGGGTCCGGTGATGCAGATTTCAAAGGACTGGGTGGCGTCCGGTGGGAAGCCGTTCCAGTCCACGGTCTTGGTCACCTGGAGGTTGCCCACGGGACATCGGGGCTTAATCCGAACGACCCCGCTGTCGCCGTTTCGTTCGGTGCTGCTGGGAACCCCGCTCAGGGTCTGAATCTGGGCGATGAGGTGCTGGATCACTTGCTGGTTGGGCGTGACGGGAAAGGCGGCCTCGTATCCCTGCACATGGCCGCTATTGCCGTCAAAGCCTACCCCCACCCAGGCAAAATTGCCTGCCGTGTTGCCGTCCACCACCACGTTCCCGACCGTTTCCAACGCCACCCAGGCGTCGTTCGGCTGGGCAAGGCCGGTCACACCCTCTGCCAGGAGGACCAACGCATACATGGTCTGGTTGGCGCAGTTGTAGCGAAGGTACAGGTCGCCGGTGGTGCCCTGGCTGGCATCCCCGTTGGGGTACATGGCCGCGTACCGGTCAGTAGAGAGGTTCCACTCGCCAATTTGGCCGTCTACGGTGGCGCTGCCGTAGGTAAGCTGAGGCATCTGGGCCAGGGCTGGCTGACCGGCAAGCCCGCCCAGAAGGAAAGCCAGGCCCAGAAGCAGGGCAATGCCCGCCCGCCCGAGATGTCCAGGCCGCATACGTCCTCCGATCGCCCTCGGCAGCCCCTCGCGCCCGTGGCGGATTGCTGTGTACAGGATGAGATTCACAAGGACCTCCGTTTTTGCTTAAGAGCTAGTCCAGTATTATTCGTTGCGCGATATATGTACCGCGCCCCAAAGGAGACAGGGCGTCTCCAGGGCGCAGTCCGAGCGTGTTGGCGCAGGTACCTGTTGTGAGATGGGGGCTACCCAGGTGACAAGGGGGCGATGTGTAGAAAGCGTTCCTGCCCGTTGCTTGTTGATAGGCCTGCTAAACTACGTGTCTGTCGTTTGAAACTACACGCAGTCTAGCAATATTGTATCCTGACTGTCAGCAGAGAGGGCTTGCAGTTTGCTGTCAATATTAAGCCGGAATCTGCCTGCTTCTGGCTAAAAATGAAACAGGTCGACGGTTTTTCTGCTGTTTATGCCCTCTAATGCTACAAAGAATGCGGGGTGTCAGGCCTATCACAGGCCGCGGAATTGGGGTGGGCGCCGTTCCCGGAAGGCTGCCAGCCCTTCCTGCAGATCTTGGGTGAAGGCGGTCAGGCCACTGGCCAGGGACTCCATCGCCTCGCTCCCCGAGTTGTCAATGAGCTGCTTGCTGGCCTGGACGGCGATGGGGGCGTTGGCCGCGATGGACCGGGCCAGTTCCAGGGTTCGGGCCAGAAGGCGGTCGGCGTCCACCACTTCGTTGACCAGGCCCCACTGGGCCGCCCGGGCCGCGTCGATGGGGTTGCCAGTCAAAACGAGTTCCTTGGCCCGTGCCGGGCCCACCAGGGCCGGCAGCCGTCGGGTTCCACCCCAGCCTGGAATGGTGCCCAGGCGAACTTCCGGAAAGGCGAGCTGGCAGTCGGCCGCTGCCAGACGGAGATCCGCGGCCAGGGCCAGCTCCAGGCCACCGCCGAAGGCGTAGCCGTGAAGGGCGGCCAGGACCGGCTGGGGGAGATCTGCCAGCCGGGCAAATACCCGGTGGCCCATCCGGGTCCATTCCCGCCACATCTGCAGGGGGCTCGCCTCGGCCCAGGCGTGGATGTCTGCGCCCACGCAAAAGGCGCGCCCCTCGCCGGTGAGCACGGCCACCCGCACATCTGGATGCTGTTCCAGGCGGTCCGCCAGCTCGGCCAGTCGCTGCAGCATGGCCGGCGTCAATGCGTTGAGTTTCTCGGGGCGATTCAAGGTCAGGATGGCAACCGGGCCATCCACCACAAACTGGACCAAGTCCTGGGACATAGAGGGCAACACTTCTGATTGACAGGTTGGTAGCCGGATAGACGGAGAGTTGACAAAAAACAGGCTCGGATGTCGCCCTTTGCTGTCATTCCATGGTATCACGGATCGGGCCGTAGTTCAATCGGCAAAAAGGGACGGCTCCATGGTCCGGACCTCGGCCGGGATCAGGGGGCGGAAGGCCATCTGGGCCAGGATGTCCCGCTCCACATCCACCCCCGGCGCCACCTCCACCAGGGTCAGGCCTCCCTCGGTCAGGCGGAAGACGGCCCGTTCGGTGACGTACAGGACCGGCTGCCCCACCTGTCTGGCGTACTGGCCGCTGAAGGTCACCTGTTCCACCTCTGCCACAAATTTGGGCACCGACCCTTCCTGTCGAATGTGAAGACGGCCCTGGCCTACCTGACAAACGAGGCCCCGGGCCGTGAAGGTTCCGCAGAAGACCACCTTTTTGGCGTTCTGGGAGATGTTGATGAAGCCGCCACATCCCATGAGCCGGTCGCCCACCTTGCTGGCGTTGACATTGCCGTGGCGATCCACCTGGGCCATGCCCAGGAAGGCGATGTCGATGCCGCCGCCGTCGTAGAAATTGAACTGGCTGTCCTCTTCCACCATGGCCACCGGGTTGTAGGCCGCGCCGAAGATGACGCCCCGGGCAGGAAGCCCGCCGATCTGTCCCTGCTCCACGGTGATGTGGAACCGGTCGAAGGTGCCCTCCTCGGCCGCGACGGCAGCGATGCCATCGGGCATGCCCACCCCCACGTTGATTACCGCACCCGGGGTCAGCTCCCGGGCGGCCCGGCGGGCGATGACCTTGCGCTCGTCCAGGGGCAGGGGCGGCAGTTGCTGGAGGGGAACCCGCACCTGGCCGCTGAGGGCCGGGTCATAGAAGCCCGCCGAGGTCTGCATCTGTTGCGGGTCTACCACCAGGGCATCCACCAGAATGCCCGGCACCCGCACCTGCTTGGGGTCCAGGGTGCCGGGCTGGGCCAGGTATTTGACCTGGGCGATGACTCGTCCGCCACAGGCCCGGGCCGCCTGGGCAATGGAGATGCCCTCCAGCAGGGCCGCCTCCTCCTCGTAGGTGATGTTGCCGTGGGTGTCCCCGGTGGTCCCCCGGATCAGAGCCACGTCAATATGGAAGCGGGGAAAGAAGAGCCACTCTTCGCCGTCCAGCTCCACTACCCGCACCAGGTCTTCTGTGGTGATGGCGTTCATCTTGCCCCCTCCCAGCCGGGGGTCGATGTAGGTGTGCAGGCCCACCTTGGTGAAGACGCCGGGCTTTCGGGCTGCTACCGCGCTGTACATCTGGGAGAGGACGCCCTGGGGAAAGTTGTAGCTCTCGATGCGGTTTTCAGCGATGAGGCGAGCCATCTTGGGCGCCATGCCCAGGTGGCCGGCGATGTCCCGCTTCACCAGGCCGGGCGCGGTCAGCAGATCGGTGCCGATCTCCCGGCGGTCGCCCAGGCCGGTGGCGTGGATGAGGGTGAGCCCGCGCGGGGCCCCTTCCTCCTGGTAGCGCCGGGCCAGGGCTCGCAACAGGGTGGTGGGTTCGCCGATGCCGCCGCCGGAGCCCTGGATGGCCACATGCGCACCGTCGGGGATCAGCGCTGCTGCCTGCCGGGCAGTCATGACCTTGGTGCCCATGGACAACCTCCCTACGCCTCCGTGGCCACTTCCTGCAGCGCGGCTTCCGCGGCCTGCAGGGTCTGTTCCACGTGGCTTTCCGTGTGCGCGGCGGAGACGTACCAGATGCCCCGGCCGATCAACCGCACCCCCCGGCGTAACATGGCCAGGACGAAGCGGCCGTACAGCTCCCGGTCACAGTGTTGCGCGTAGTCACGATAATCCCGGATGGCCGTCAACTCGGTAAACGACACGTGGAAGGCCGTGGGCAGGCCCTGGACGTGGAGGGGCAGGCCCAGGCGTTGGCCCAACTCCTGCAGGCCCTCCATCAGGGCCGTACCGATCCGCTCCATCTGTCGGTAGACCGCGCCGCCGTCCCGCTCCAGCTCAGCGATGGCTGCCACCGAGGCGGCCATGGAGATGACGTTGCTGTTGAAAGTGCCGGAGTGGTTCACATCCCGGGCAAAGCGTTCCATGTATTCCCTCTTGCCCACCAGTGCGGCATTGGCAAAGCCGCCGGCCATGGCCTTGGCAAAGGAGGCCAGGTCCGGCGTCACGCCGAAGCGCCCCTGCGCGCCCTGAAGGCCCAGGCGAAAGCCGGTGATGGTTTCGTCAAAGTAGAGGAGGGTGCCGTAGCGGTCACAGAGCTGCCGCAACCCCTCCAGATAGCCGGGCTCGGGTGGAATGGCGCCTGTGTTGCACATCATGGGCTCCAACATCACCGCGGCCAGCTCTTCGCCCATCTCCTGGAAGAGCGTTTCCACCAACGCCAGGTCATTCCAGGGGAGCACCACAAAGTCGGCCAGGGCGCTCTCCACCTGGCCCGCGCTGCCCGCCACGGGCCGGGGGCGTTCCCGGGGGCCGGCCTGGTCCAGGGGGGGCGCCACGCTGATCAGGACGTTGTCGAACCAGCCGTGGTAGTGGCCCTCGAAGCGCAGGATCTTGGTGCGGCCTGTGACGGCCCGGGCCAGGCGCATGGCCGCCTGGACCATCTCCGAGCCGCTGAGGCCGAAGCGGCAGAGTTCGGCCGCGGGCACCAGCTCCACCAGCTTTTCGGCCAGGATGAACTCCAGCTCGTGCTGGCCGGCGTAGAGCTGGCCCCGGCGCATGGCCGCGTTCACCGCGTCCAACACCGCCGGGTGGGAATGGCCCAGGATCAGGGGGCCCTGTCCCAACACGTAGTCGATGTAGGCGTTGCCGTCCACGTCGTAGATCAGGGCGCCTTCGGCCCGGTCGAAGAAGAGGGGAAAGGGCTGGGCCAGCAGGCGCACGTTGCTACTGACGCCGCCGGCCAGGGATTGCCTGGCCCGTTCAAAATAGCTGCGGGAGCGTTGCCATTGGGTCATGTCTCGTCTTCCTGTTCTGTTTACTATCTTTGCAGATCCGGCCACGGATTTTACAGCCATCCATGGCGGGTAAAGGGGCGGCCATCTTCCGTAGGGGCGGGCCGCCATGTCCGCCCGCTGTCACAATCGCGGTGGGGGCGAATCATGATTCGCCCCCACCGCGGGGGGCCATTTCCGGGCCCTTAGCCGGGGACGTTGTTCCCTCCCGGCGGCGACCACGTCATCTCCAGATCTAGCGGGTAGATGGGGCGGGGCAGATGCTGGAAGGGCAACCGGGCGTAGTTGACCGTGGAGAGGCCCGGCGTGTCCAGCTCGATGGTGGCGTCTACGATGGGGTCGAAGGATGCCCGGTGTGCCTGGTTGGACTTGACCACCACGATCTTCTTCTCCTCGAAGACGATGCCCGCGCTCTTGAAGAAGTCCCGATCCTTGCCGGTGCGGTGCCTGCTGAAAATGACGTCCACCTTGTCGCCGATGCGCAACACCACCCGGGGCCCCACCTCCACATCCCGGAAGGACTCCCGGGCCACTTCCCGGCTCCAGCCGCCGTGGGTTGGCCCCACGATTTTGTAGCGGCCGTCGTCAATGGATTTCACGTATCCGGTCACCTGGAGGGGCTGGTAGAAGCGCTGGTCGATCTTCCCGCCCACCGGCAGGGTCAGGGTGGTGCCCACGCCCGCGGCCATCCCTATCTGGACCACTTCCGGGTCCCGGATGGTGAGCGCACAATCCCGCGCGCCCAGGCGCAGCAGGCTTTCCAGCACCGCAGGGCTGTCGGCCGGGCAGAGACTGCCGGGATCGTCCCCCAGGTCCACCAGGCAGATGAGGTTGCCGGGGTGGGCCATGGCCCGGCGCACACCCTCATCGATGGACAGGATGGGGCGGACGGTGCGGATCTCCTCCCGGCGGGCCCACAGCTCGCCGGCCAGCTCCCGGGCCAACCGCTCGGCCAGCTCCGGGTCCCCGTCGGTGGTGGCGATGACGCTCATGCCGGTATAGGGCAGGTCGGAGTAGCCGTAGCCGCCCTGGATGGTGAGGTTGATCACGCCGGGCGTGCGTTCCAGCTCCTCCCGCAGGCCGTTGAGCTGGTAGAGGGGCAGCCGGCGCTCTTCTTCCGGGTTGTGGGCCCAGGTGCTCTGGCCGATGTTGGGGCCGATGATGGGCACGTGGATCAGCCGGGTCACCGGCTGGATTTCTCCCCGGATCATCCGCAGCAGGCATTCGCCCGCCTCCAGGCCCCGTTCATAGGCGTCGATGTGGGGGTTGGTGTTCAGGGGAAAGGGCACCAGGTCGCGGCACTCCTGGGCCGTGTAGTTGCTGTGGAAGTCGTAGGTGCCCACCATGGGGACGCCCGGCCCGAGCAGGTGGCGGACTTCCCGGATCAGCGCGGCTTCAGCGTCGGTGTAGGGGGGCTCCACGGCCATGGCGCCATGCAACGCGAAGTAGACGCCGTCCACCGGGCCGGCCGCCCGCAGGCCCTCCAGGATGAGGGTCAGGTAGTGGCGGAAGACATCGGCTCCGATGAGGCCGCCCCGGTGCCCCTGGACCCAGTCCACCCGGGCGATGGGGACTAGTTCCACGCCGGGCTGTTGAACCGCCTCCACAAAGCCGCCGATGTAGCTGCGGGGATGGGCGTTGGCCAGGATCTCTTCGCCCACCTCCAGGGGGGCGTCGGGGGTGTCGTTGCGTTCCAGGGCAAACGTGTTGGTCTCGTGGTACATGCCGACAATGGCGATGCGCATGGTTGTCCTCCTCGTACAGTTCGGATACAGCCCGGCGGCAATTTCACAGCCGAAATTGGGCGACGCTGCCTCTGGCGGAGGCTCTCCGCCAATTTCTGCCAGGATTGTCTATGGCTCCCAGGCGGGTAGCGGATCCAGGGGGTAGATGGGGCGGGGCAGGTGTTGCCACGGGAATTGCTCCAGGTGGGACATGGTCGGCCCGGGGGTGTCCACCCGGATGATCTCCGCGGTGATCTCCCGGTAGTACTGGAAATTGCTGGCCGTCTTGAGGACGGCCATTTTGGCGGCGGCCGGGTCGATGCCGAAGCGCCGGTAGACGATGGGGTGATTTCCGCCTACGCCCACATGCTCGCTCACCACCACCCGGATGGGACCAATTCGGAAGAGGACGGTGCGCCCCATGTCGAAGGAGTCCCGGCCGATGACCGGGGCGTGGAGGGGACCGCTGGCGATTGCCTCCACCACCCCGGTCACCTGGAGGGGACGGCCAAAGTGGGGATCCAGCCGGCCGCCCAGCTCCAGGGTGACGGTGCTGCCCTCCCCGGCCTGGATCAACTGGGCCACCGCCACCGGGTCCACCATGGGCACCAGGGCCGGTGAAGTGATCTGTTGGGCCAGCATCTCCCGCAGGATGACGGTGCTGTCGCCCGGGGCGCCGCCGAAGACGCTGTCCCCGGTGTCCGAGAGGATGACCAGCCCCTGGGGCGCAGCCTCGGCCCGCCGCACGGCCTCGGCCGGCGAGATGCTCTCGTAGACCCAGAACGCCTCCCGCATTTCCCACGCCATCTGGGCCAGCTCATCGGCCAACGCCTGGGCCAGCCCCGGGTCGTTGTCGGTGACCACCACCGCAGTCCAGCCACCTTCGGGCACGTCCAGCCAGGGCTGCATGGGAAAGGGCGACGCCGAGAGCACCCCGGGCTGCGCTTCCATCTGGCGGGCCCGGTCGAACCATCGCTTCATGGGGCCGCGGCTGGTCAGGAACTGCTCCTGATGGGCCAGCATGGGAATTTTCCGCCAGGCCAGGGTGGGGCGAACATCCCCCCGGACGGTGGCGAAAAGCAGCCTGCCGGCATGGTAGCCGGTGTCAAAAGGGTCGTGGGGCTGGGTGCGGTGGCCCACCAGCCCGTCCAGCGCGGCCACCATGCGGCGGGTGATGTTGGCGTGGTGGTCCAGGGGCGCGACGATGGGTACGCCTGGGCCGAGAACCTGCCGGGCCAGGGCCAGGAGCGCGCCTTCCACGTCCGGCTCGTCCTCGGCGGCCGCTGCGCCGTGGAGGCTGAAGAAGAACCCATCCAGGGGCAGGGAACGCCGCAGGCCCGCTTCCACCCGCTCCAGAAAGAAGGCCAGGGTCTCGGCAGTCAGGGGGCCGCTGGCGCCGGCCCAGGCGCTGATGATGGGCAGGGGCTCCAGGGGGACGGCCTCCGCTCGGGCGGCGGCCAGGAAGCCGCTGATGGCCCCCGGTCCATCCGCCCGCCTGGCCAGCACCTGATCCCCTTTGTATAGTCCGTATTGGCGGAAGGTGTCCAGGGTGGTGCGGACCGGGGTGAAGCTGCAGGTCTCCTGGCCGATTTCGGCGATGGCGATGCGCATGGGCTCTCCTCGAAGCGTTGTGGCTCGTAAATCCCGGCAGAAATTCACCGATAGTTTCCACGATAGTTTCCACCAGCGGGAGTGCGCCCAGAGGGCACCCGGAATTTCTGCCGCGGTATTTACGCCAGAGTGTACCAGGCTGGGTTTCTGGCGCGTGTGGCGCGGGGCAGGCCCAACTTACGGCTCCAGGTTGCCGAAGTCCAGGTCCACCGTGACGGCCGTTTCGCTGTCCAACAGGTTGGGAATTTTGAACAGGCTCTCCTGGAGCACCAGGCGTTGGAGCACCGGCACAGATTGACCGGCCGGCACCGAGAGGCTGAAGGGCGCGCTGGCGGTGCCCTCGCCGGGCGTGTCACAAAAATCTTCCCGCAGGGTCAAGGTCCCGTCCACCTGCAGGCTGGCATCGGCCGGGTTCAGGCGGGCCGTGAAATCCACCAGCACATGGACCAGGCCGATCTGTTTGCACCAGCGGTCGCTGATCGTGGGCTGGTCGGCATCCAGCCGGTAGCGGCGAGGGTCAAAGGGCGTCCAGAGGGGGCGACCGGAGCTGGAAAAGGTGGGGTTGCCCACGCTCATGCTCAGGGTCGTGCTGCCGGTGATGGCCAGGGTGCGGGTGAGGGAGACCGTGGGCGGCAGGGTCGGGGTGACCGTCGGCAGCGGGGCCGGTTCCGGGGAGGGGGTATTGCCGGCTGGCGTCTGGGTCGCTTCTGTGCCCGTGACCCCGGCGTGGAGGGTTCCCGTGGGGGCGGTGGTCGCCGTGACAGTCTGGGGCTCCACGGGTGGCGCAATCGCTGTGGGCGTATTGTCTTCGCCGGCCTGCGGCGGGGTACTGCCAGTTGCCGGCATAGCCGCGGCCTGGGCTGGGGAAACCGGGGTGGGCGATGGTGTCGGGGATAGTGCCGAAGAAGATGGTGCCGAAGAAGTCGAAGCAGGGGATGGGGACGCAGGGGCAGCCGCCTGCTGGGCTGGGGCTGCCGTCGTCCCGGTCTCCCCGTCGGGCGGGCGGGCAATCAGCCAGATGCCCACCAGCAGGGAGAATCCCACGAGGGCCAGGATGAAGACGGACCCGGGAAAGCGTGGCCGTTCTCCATCTCCTCCCGGCTGTTGTTCGTCCGGCGGGCGTGGTCCAACCTGCTGCATCTCGTTCTGGCATCCTCCTGTCGTGGGGGTAACCTGGGGCAAAGCCGGTAGCAGACGTCGGCCTGAAGCCCCCTGTCCGGGCCCCCATTGTAGCACAGGTTGACATGCCCCGCACGTTGGGGGCATGCAGCGGGTCCCGTTCGAGCAGCCGTAGGTCCCGTTTCCAAACGGGACAACCGTTTGTGCGGTATGGAAACCGCACCTACGCGATGCGCCGAAATCTGGGGACGCCCCCCATCGCGATGGGTCCCGTTCAAGATCGCCAGGGTTCGTCCAACGGCCACCGGCCATGGTTTACGGCGCCAGGCAGAAGCGCTGGATCAGGCGCCGGTAGACCGGGACCGCAGCTTGGAGCTCGGCCACGTCGATCCACTCGCCGATGGTGTGGGCCTGTTCAATGTTGCCGGGGCCCAGGACCACCAGTTGGGTGAAGTCCTTGAAGATGGCGGCCTCGGTGCCAAAGGGGACCGTCTCGGCCTGGCTGTGGCCGGTGGCGTCCAGGGCCGCCTGCACCACAGGGGCGTCCGGCGGAACGTAGAAGGGATCGTGGCGGTAGCCGTCTACCTCCAGGCCGTACTTCTGGGCCCGCTCCACGATCATGGCCCAGGCCAGGTCGCTGGCGTCCCCCGGCATGGGACGGAAGCTCAGGGTGCAGACTGTCCTGGCCGCGGTGACGTTGGGCTTGCAGCCGCCGTCATCGATGACCATGTTGAAGCCATTGGTGGGCGGGTTGAAGTCCCGGTTTTGGAAACGTTCATCCCGCCTGAAGAGCTCCGCCAGTTCGGCCATTTCGGCCAAAAAGGGGGCGATCTTGAAGTTGGCCGAGATGCCCTGGTCGGTGCTGGTGTGGGCGGCACGGCCGTGGGCCGTTACCCGGATGCGGGCGCCCCCCTTGTGGGCGTAGACCGGCCGCAGGCGGGTCGGTTCGGCGATGATGCCCGCGGTGGGCCAGTTTTCCTGCAGCAGGGTCGATTCGGCGGCCACCTGTTTGGCCCCCCCGTAGCCCACCTCCTCGTCGGCCGTGATGACCAGGTAGAGGGGATGGGCCAGCGCTTCCGCAGCCACATCCGCGGCGGCTACCACGGTCGCTGCCAGGGGTCCCTTCATGTCACAGGCCCCCCGGCCCACCAGGCGGCCCTCCTGGAGCTGGGGCTCGAAGGGCTCCCACGCCCCTGGGTCGCCCGGCACCGTGTCCGAATGGGAGAAGAGCCCCAGCCCCCCTTCGCCGTGGCCCTTGCGGGCCACCAGGCTGACCTTCTCGTGGCCTGCTGCATCCTGATAGGCCAGCCGCTCCACGGTGAAGCCCTGGTCGGCCAGCAGCCCGGCCAGATAGTCGGCGATGGCTGCGTTGCTGGTGTCGCTGGCCGAGTTAAAGCGGATTAGCTCCCGGGTCAATTCGATCACATCCAGGCTCATGGCTCCCCACTTCCTGTTGTTCCTGTGCCTTTCCCTCCCTGTCCCTCGACCCTCACAGGGCTTCCACCGGGTTTTCCAGCACCCCCAGCCCTTGGATCTCGCCCCGAATCCGGTCGCCCGGCTGCAGACGCAGCTTCTTCGCGTGTCCAACGCCGGCCGGTGTACCCGTGCTGATCACGTCGCCTGGCTGGAGGGTGACGAACTGGGAGATGAAGGCGATGGCCTCCGCGGGCGAAAAGATCATCTGGCCGGTGCTGGCATCCTGTTGCAGTTCGCCGTTGAGCCAGAGCCGCATGCCCAGGCGGTCGGGCCGGGCGATTTCATCCGCGGTGGTCAGCCAGGGCCCCATGGGGCCGAAGGTGTCCAGCCATTTGCCCACCAGCCAGTCGAAGAACCGGTCGCCCTCCTGTTGGGGCAGAGTCTGCCGGAAGGTGAGCTCGCGGGCGGAGATGTCGTTGAAGATGGTATAGCCGGCGATGTGCCCGGCCGCCTCCTCGGGCGTCAGATCCCGGCCGGGCTTGCCGATGACCACCGCCAGCTCCAGCTCCCAGTCGGCAAAGGCGGTGGAGGGCGGGATGCGGATGGCGTCGCCCGTGCCGATGACCGTGGTGCAGGGCTTCATGAAGAAGCGAGGGATCATCTTTTCCTTGCCCACGAAGGTGCCGCCGCCTTCCTGGATGTGCTCGGCGTAGTTGCCCGCCAGGCAAAGGAGTTTGCCCGGGCAGGGAATGGGCGCGCGCAGCCGAACCTGGTCCAGGGGCAGGGCCAGCTCACCGGCGCCGTGCTCCTGGACCCACGCCACGGCTTCCTGGGCCGCACCCAGGCCGGCTTCGCCGGCGGCCAGCAGGCGGATGGTGGTGTCGGCCATGGCGGGGTCTCCCTGGCCGCTGGCCTGGAGGGCACCGGCCAGATCGTAGATGTGGTCATCCACCACCACGCCGACCCGTTCCTGTTGGTTGTGCAGATAGGTTGCAATTTTCATGGTGTTGTCACCCCTTTGTTTGCCAAAAATGATACTGGTTTTCTCAGGCAGGTTTCGCGGGCATCTGGCGGGAGAATGGCGGCGGCGCGAGGTCCTGGCGCCCTTCTCAGCCCTGTGCCACGTCCACGCGCCGATTGCCCAACTGGTGGGACTGGAGCATGGCCAACATCACGGCCAGGGTTTTGCGGGCTTCCCGGCCCGGCGAGACCAGTTGTCCTCCGTGTTCCAGGCAGTGGATCAGTTCGGCCACGGCGGCCAGCTGATAGCTGTACTGGTATTCCCCCGGCAGGAGGTTCGTCCGGCTCCACTCATAATGGGAATCTCCCCGGATCACGGTCAGCCCCCGGTCGGAGACCTCCAGCCGCCCTTGTTCGCAGGTCAGTTCAAATTGTAAGCCGGGCAGCTGGATTTTGACGCTGTTGTAGAAGGCCCGCACGCCGTTGGCGAAGTGGATGTAGGCGGAGGCCGCCGGGTCCGTGGCCGGGTCGTGGCCGCCGTCGCTTTTGTACTCGGTGAAGTGATCGAAGCCCTCTTCCAGTTCGGCGAAGACCCAGGCGGGATCGGCTTCGGCGAAGAAGAGGATCATGTCCACCAGGTGGGTGCCGTTGCGGAAGAGCATGGCCCGGGGGCTGAACAGGTTGGCCACGATGGTGCGCAGGGGCCCCAATTGGCCGCTGCGCACTATCTCCCGGGCTCGTTGGAAGATGGGGGACCAGCGGCGGGTATGCTCGATGGAAAGGAGCACGCCGTTGGCCTCGGCGGCCGCGATCATGCGGTCGGCGTCGGCCAGGGTGGTGGCGATGGGCTTCTCGCAGAGGATGGCCCGGGCGCCGCTGTGGGCCGCGTCGACGGTGATGTCGGCGTGGAGGTGGTCCGGCGTGACCACGCTCACCAGCTCTGGCTGCTCCTGTTCCAACAACTGCCGATAGTCGGTGTACAGCCGTACATCCGGCCAGACGTCCTGCCAGGTCTGGCGGAAGGCATCCAGCGCTTCTGGCCGGATGTCACACACGGCCACCACATCGGTCTGGGGATGGCGATGGTAGGCCGCGGCGTGGGAGCGGGGCATGGCCCCGTAGAGGGGCTGCCCGGTGGGCTCGGCCGGGCGGGCAGCGCCGATGCCGGTCAGGCCGATGATGGCTGCTCGATAACGTTGCATGGTTGGGTCCCCTGGGTGTGGACGGACGGTTGAATGAAAGGGTGAAACGGTCGGCTTTCAGTACCGGGATGGAAGGGTCAGCCGGCGATGGCGATGCGGCGGCCAGTGCGGCTGGATTCGTAGGCGGCGTCGATCACCCGGGCCACCCGCAGCGCGTCCTCGCCCCGGGTGAGGGGCGTCCCCTGGCCCTGGGCCGCCTGGATGAAGCGCCGGATGAAGATTTCGCCGTAGACGCCGCCGTAGGCGGGGGAGGCGCCCAGGGTAAATTGCTGGTGGCGCTGAGGGGCGTCGGCCCAGTCGGGGTGGGTTGTCTCCGCGTACAGCTCTGTGGGCGCGCCCGGCGCCGTCCAGTAGAGGCGCCCCAGGCGGCCGTTGACGCCAAAGTAGGTGTCGTAGCCCCGGCTGTTGTGGTAGCCGCCGCCGCTCAGGGCCAGGGTGTAGCCCACATGCAGGCTGCCCAGCGCGCCCGAACGGAAGCGCAGGGAGAGCACCGCCACATCCTCCACGTCGATCTCCTCGCCGCTGCGGGTCTCCACCTCCGCCGCCACCGAGACGATGTCGTCCTGGGCGATGTAGTGCATCAGGTCGATGTAGTGGCAGCCCAGCCAGGAAAGGATGCCGCCCCCCGCCTTCTCACGCTGAAAGAGCCAGTGGCCGGGGTCCCGGAACTGCACCTGGGTGGTGAGCATGCGCACTTCCACGGTCATCAGCGGCCCCAACAGTCCCTGGCCGACCAGCCTGCGCGCCTCCTGGACCACGGGGTTGGCCCGGTTCTGGTAGCAGACGCCCAGCTGGACGCCCGTGCGTCGGGCAGCTTCCAGCACCTGTTGGGTCTCCGCCGCGTTGCGCCCGATGGGCTTCTCCGCCATCAGGTGTTTGCCGGCTTCCATGACCTGGATGAAGAGGTCGGGGCCCAGGTCGTTGCGCAGGGCCGCGATAACAAAGAAAAGCTCCGGGTCGGCCAACAGTTCTGCCAGGTCGGTGAATGTCCCGGTGACCTTTTCGCCCTGGTTCTGGCGTACAGAGGCCAGCGCTTCCCCGTTGGGATCCCAAAGCAGGATCTGGGCCACTTCTGGCAGTTGTTGCAGGGTACGCAGATGGGCCAGGGAGTGGGGGTGTTCAACGCCCAGCAGGGCGGCTTTCACGGCACACATGGTAGCTCCATTCAACACACTGGTACACGGCGGCAATCAAGTCCAGGGTGGGTAGTACGGCTGGTATGGAGTCGGTCGCGCATCCTTGCGTGACCGAGGTGCAGGTTGTTAGACATGGTGAATGTAAAGCGACCGATTTGCCAGGGGAAGTGTGACTCGGCTCCCCTGGCGATGGCTCTCAGCAACGGCCAGGCATGCTTCGGTCAAGTGGTGGGTCAATTGCACGTTCCCCAGGGAAGGGCGGCCTGTCTCGTAGGCGTCCACCAGATCTTCCAGGCAGAATTGGGTGGCGCTGTGGGGGGACACCGGCGGCACTGGCACCTCCCGGAGGGTGCGCCCGCGGGCATCACCCGCCTGGCGCAGGAGGACCCGTTCGCCGTTGTTGAGGACCCGCACGCTGCCCCGGCTCCCCAAGACCTCAAACTCCCAGGTCCCCGCAGGGACTGTCGTGGCTTCAACGCCGTTGGCAAATTCCACCCGGTAGACGGCGTTAGGATCGCTATCCAGCCGGTTCTGGTCCAGGCTTAGCTCCCGGGGCAACAGCTCTCCCCACACGCTGACGATGCCAGGATCGCCCAGGAGGAAGCTGAGGGTGTCCAGCGAGTGGATGTGGCCGTGGAGCAGGTTGGTGCCGGCGTAATGGACCGCGGTCCGGGGTTCGCCGATGGCGCCGTCAGCAATGAGGTCGCGAGCCTGGTGGTAAACCCGGTTGAAGCGCCGCAGCACGCCCGTGTTGAAGGGGATCCCCCGGCTGCTGACGGCGGCCAGGGCTGCGTCCGCTTCTTCCATGGAGCAGGCCATGGCCTTCTCACAGAAGATCATCTTCGCGCCCGCTTCCGCCGCGCCCACGGTCATCTCGGCATGGAGGGGGCCCCGGGTACAGATGGCCACCAGGTCGGGTTCTTCCTGGCGGATCATCTCCAGGTAGTCCTCATAGAGCGCGTCCACACCCCAGCGCGCTTGAAAGGCGGCCCGCTTGGCCGGGTCGATATCGGCGCCGGCCACCACCGCCAGGAACGGACTGAGCCGACAGGCGGCCGCCACGGCCATGGGCGGTGTGCCCGGCGGCAACTCGTCGTCGATGGTGCTGCCCATGCGGCCCAACCCCACAATGGCTACCCGATAAACCCGGTCAGGCATGATGGGTTCTCCCCCTCTGTGCTATCTGGTCCACCCAATCGCTTCGCTGGTTGGTTCCACTCTGGAAACATGCCATCAGGAAGCTCCCTGAACGTCGAATTTGGGTTGGTGGGGGGCCACTGACCGCTGGAGGCGCAGGCTGCGCTCGGTGAGGGGCAGGCGGACCCGCGCCCCGCCCCGCCGGTGGGAGGCGATGAAGCCAAAGATGATCTCCATGCCGGCCAGGGCGACCCGGGGCCCCCCCCGGGTGGGCTCGCCGGTATCCAGCGCGTGGACCAGGTCCTCAATGAGCCGCAGGGTGGAGCTGGCCGGTTCCACGCCGGCAAAGGGCGTCGCCACCAGCCCCTTGCGGTTCCCCGCGTCGATGACCTGCCGGGTGCGGTAGAGCCACTCCTGACCATCGTTCAGGGCTGTCAGGCTCCCCTCATCGCCGATGGCTTCCACCTCCAGGCCCCGGGCGGTGAGTAGTGCGTGGGCCGTGACCCCGTTGGCAAAGTGGATGGTGCCCATGCCCACCGGGTCCACCGGCAGGATGTCGCCGGTCTGGGGCACATCGTCGTTGGGCAGGTGCGCCTGAACCCATGAGACCGGCTGATCGTTGTTGAGGTACAACAGCAGGTCGAAGGTATGGCTGGCGGTGTTGAAGAGGGTTCCGTTGTGGTAGACGATGAGGGTCTGCAGCTTGCCCACGGCTCCCCGGTCGATGGCCGCCTTCATGTGTTCGTAGATGGGGGACCAGCGGCGGTTGGTGCCCAGGTTGAAGGCGATGCCATGGCGCTCCACCGCTTCCACCATGGCGTCGGCCTCGGCCAGGGAGGCGGCCATGGCCTTCTCTGCGTAAATGGCCCGCACACCATTTTCCGCCGCGAAGATGACGATCTCGGCCCGGGGCTCCGGCTGGGTGGCCACGCTGACGATGTCCGGCTGCTCTCGCCGGATCATCTCCCGGTAATCGGTGTATTGGCGTTCCTTGGGCACGTGATACCGCTCCCCGAAACGTTCCATCACGTCGGTGCGCAGGTCCGCGCAGGCCACCAGTTCCGTCCGGGGGCAGGCCACAAAGCCAGCCGCGTGGGAGTAGGGGGGCACATGCCAGCGGGAGCCCGCCACTTCGTTGTCGATGAAACCGCCCATGCGGCTGCAGCCGATCACGGCGGCCCGGTAGCGTTTCATGGATCTTCTGCCTTTCGAGTCGTTTGGCGTCCGCTGTCTGGGTAGAAGTCGTGATACCGATTGTCTTATCAAGAGGCATCGTAGGTCCGGTTTCCATACGTGACCGCTGGTCCGGTATGGAACCCGGACTTACGAAATCACGAGCGCCACTTCGCAAGAGAACCGGTATCAACTGGTCGGAGTTCCAGGGGATTTGTTTATCTTGCGAACATACTAGCAGAGGGGGCGTTCCCTGTCAAGTGGTCTGGAATCGCTCCAGCCGATAGGGCGCTAGCAGATCCACCGGCCTTCCGGTGGCGATCTCCAGGGCCGCCAGCTCGCCCACCAGGGCCGCCAGGGTGACGCCGCTGTGCATGGCCGCCAGGTAGAGGTTGGCCACGGCCTGGGTGAAGCCCAGGATGGGCAGGCCGTCCTCGGGGATGGGCCGCCGGCCCCGCCGCACTTCCTGGATCTCCGCATCGGCCAGCAGCGGCAGATAGCGCCGGGCGGCGGCCAGCACCGCCGTCACCTCCTCCTCGGTGCGGCCCAGGGAACCTTCGTCGTAGATGCCGCCGTGGGCGCCGCCGTGGAGCATCACCCGGCCGTCCGGCAACTGGCGGATGTTGAGCATGGGGTCCGCGTCCCGGGGTGTGTGCAGGACCGCCGTGCTGCGGAAGAGGGGCGGCAGGGGATTGGTGAGCAGGGTGCAGCCGAAGGTGTGTTTCAGCGGCACGGTGAGCCCGGCCAGGGCCGCCAGCGCGGCCGTGTCCGGCCCGGCCGCCAACACCACCGCGTCGCAGGGGATCTCACCCTGGTCGGTCTGCACCCCGTCGACCCGTTGCTGGTCGCCGTGGGGGGAACGCCGGAAGCCCGTCACCCGGGTCTGGGTCAGCACCCGGGCCCCGTGGGCTTCGGCGCCGGCCAGGGCGGCCGCCACCACCCGGGCCGTCTCCACGTGGCCGTCGATTTCCGTGAACGAGGCCGCCGTCACCGGCCCGGTGGTCAGGTTGGGCTCCCGTTCTTTCAGCTCCGCCGGCGAGAGCAGGCGGATGGGGTAGCCCCAGCCCTGCAGGACCGCCACCCGGTTGGCCATCTCCACTGCGCCGGCTTCCGTCGCAGCCCAGCGCAGCTCTCCGCCCCAGGTCAGGCCCACGTCGCCGCCCAGCCGCCGGGCAAAGCGATCCCACATGTCCAGGGAGCGGCGGTTCAGATCGTGGTAGTGGCGGGGGTTTTTGTCCCGGCTGTTGATCCAGGCGAAGGAGACGGCCGTGGTGGCCTGGCCCGGCGCCCCTGCGTCCACCACCGTGACGGGCAGCCCCCAGTGGGCCAGGTGAAAGGCGATGGCTGCACCCACGATTCCCGCCCCCACGACCACCACGTGGGGGCGTTGCCCGGTCGCATGTAGCTCCATCCTGGCTCCTTTCTTCTCATGCGGTTTTCGTCATGCCTCCAGGGTGAAGGGCAACCCCTCCGGCCAGACGTCCTGGGGCTCATAGCCCAGGATGCGGCGGGCCGGCTCCAGCTCCAGCCGCTCTATCTCGGCTGGTTTGCTCACCGCAAAGACGATGGCCGACTCGCCGGGGCCGGGGGTGGGGGACTCCACGCAGCGCTCGAAAAAGCGCTGGGCATCCCCGTGGCTGAAGAAGACATCCTTGCCGATCTTGCTCTCCACCAGCCGCTTCGCCTCGGTGGGGTTGCGAGGGAGCCAGCCGATGCGCGCGCTGATGACCGACAGCCCGTAGACCCGGGCATACATGTCGCCCATGACTTCCGCCCAGACCTTGGTCAGCGCGTAGTGGTTGACCGGCTTGGGGCCGTCTTCGATGCGGACGGCCCGGCCGGGCCAGCCGTGGCCGGTGACCGTCTGCAGGGTGCTGGCCAGCACCAGGCGCTTCACCCCGAACTCCCGGGCCGCGTCGCAGACGTGGTAGAGGCCGCGCACGTTGGGCTCCAGCAGGACCTCCAGAAAGTCGGCATCATTGGGGTATGCGCCCAGGTGGATCACCGTCTCCATGCCCTCCACAGCCCGGCGCACCGCCTCCCGGTCGCTCAGATCGCCCACCACGTAATCGTCCAGGCCTGGGGTGGGGCGGCGGGCGAAGCCCCGCACATGGTGGCCCCGCTCCAGCAGCCGCTGGCAGACGGGCTGGCCGATGGCGCCGGTGGAACCGGTGACCAACACTCGTTGGGGATGGGATGTCTTTTCGGTCATGAGGATCTTCTTTCTGTTTTCTGGGTTCTTTGTGAAATCTGTGCTTCCTGCAGCAGGCCCTTGTGATCGCTGCGTGTTGGGGTCATTCCCTGGGGGTAGGCCTGGAGCCGCTCCGTACCAGGGTGACCATGAAGGTCAGGTAGGTGGCCAGGGCCAGGACTGCCAGGACCTTGGCGGTATTGAGGCCGCCCAACAGCCCGAAGCGAGCCAGGAAGGCCGCCGCGGCCAGCAGCAGCCAGGTCAACCCGTGGAACCAGCGCAGGATGACGTAGCGGAGGCCCTGGGTCTGGGCGGCCCGGTGACTGGGCCAGATGAGGAACCAGTTGGCTGCCAGGGCCAGGCAGACGCCGCCCCAGGCCAATAACGGGATGCCGAGTAACCTGTCGTCCATGATGCTCCTGTCTGCTCGGTTGCTCTAGTAAATCCCGGCAGAGATTCGCCGATGGTTTCCACCAGAGATAGTGCACCCAGAGGGCACCCGGAATTTCTGCCGTGGCATTTACGCCAGACTGTACCAGGTGGGCTCAAACTGGGTCCACACCGTCAGCCAGGGCGGGGCGATGGCGACGAAATGGTCCCAGGTGCCGGGCTCTGCCGTGGGATCTGGATAGAAGTCGCTGCAGTCGGAAAGGTGCCGGATCTGGAAACCCTGGGCCAGCAGCCCGTTGATCACGGTGCTGAGGGTGTGGCGATATTCCCGTGGGGGCGGCACCTGGGTGGGCGCCTCTTCTGCCCGGTAGACCCAGGGCTGGTCCGGGTAGGTAAGGGCTGCGCCGTCCGCATACGGGCGACGCAGGAGGTAGCCCTCGCCGTTGAAGTCCCGCTCGGTCAGGCCGCAGGTGAACGGGTTGGCGAATTGGAGGCGGTAGCGGCCGCCCGGCCGCAGAACCCGGGCCACCTGGGCGAAGACGGGGTGTGGGTCGGGCACGAAGTTCAGGGCGTAGGGCTGCCAGACCAGGTCGAAGTGGTTTGCCGGCAGCGCCGACAGATCGCGCATGTCGCCCTGGAGCGTCGTCAATCCCGGCAGAAATTCGTCGGTGGTTTCTGTCAGAGGGCACCCGGAATTTCTGTCGTGGGATTTACGCTGGACTGTTGTGGTCACCGGCACGCCATAGTGGTGGGCCGTCTCCCGGTCCCGGGCCAGCTGCTCGGGCGAGAGGTCCACCACGGTGACCTGGGCGCCCAACAGGGCGAAGGCTATCGACTGCTTGCCGCCGCCACTGGCCAGGCAGAGGACCCGCTTCCCCCGGACGTCGCCCAGCAGCCCTTCGGTGTCCAGCAACTGGCGCGCCGAGGTCGGATCCAGATTCAGGGCGGGCCGGGTGAAGAGGGCGTTGGCCTGGGTCAGGGCAGCCCAGCGGGCCTGGTTGTAGCGGGCTACATCGTCCATGGATATGGCTCCTTGCTTCGCGTAAGGCCGGGCGCCTTCAGCGGCTTCCGCCCTGTCCCCGTTGCCAGGGCACGGCCGTCAACAGGGGCGCGTACAGGTCGTCGGCCGGGTCGATGGTGAGGGCGGCCAGCTCCTCCGGCGTGGGGTCCCGCTCCTGGAAGGTCACAAAGGGCAGATCCCGGATGCGGGCCAGGGGCGTCTGCTCATCGCCTTCGCCCATGACCAGCACCGCGGCTGCCGCCAGGGCATCGGCCACGTTGGCCTGGGTCATGCGCAGGGGCCGGCCGAAGAGATCCCCACGGCCCCGGTAGTCCCGCAGGGCGAGAAAACCGCTGTGGGCCACGGCGAAGCCGGTGACGCCCCAGCGCAGGGGCAGGGGACGGCTGTCGGTGATGAGGACGCCGACCCGGCGCCGGCCGAAGCGCTGCTGCAAGTAGGCCCGCAGCTGGTTGGCCGTCTCCTGGGGAGCTTGGGGCCAGGGCACCAGATAGCCGCCCGTGTTGGATTCGTCCACCCCGGCTCCGGGCATCAGGGTGTTGCCTTTGATGGTGAGATAAACCGGGTGGCGCCCCGGGCCGGGCGGCAGAAAGAGATCCGCCTCCTGCTGCACCAGTTGCGCGCCATCCGCCTCCGCCATGGGGACAGCCCGGCCCTGGCACAGGGCCACGATCTTGGATGTCACGGCCAGGATCTCCCGCTCTTCCAGTGCCGGCACATGCTCATCGAGGATGGCCAACAGGTCCCGGTCCTGGGCGGTGATGGGGCGGGTTCGGATGGGTTGAATGTGCATGGATGGCGCTCAGAAGTCTGTCAAGTTGTCGAGGGTACCGCCTGCATGATCAGCCTGTATTGTAACAGACCCCTCCGTGGGACACCTACTCCAGAAAGGCGTGAGTGCCCGTGAAGGTAGCCCGCCACGAAGCATTCAATGCTTTGTCCTCCAGCCCCTGTGGAGATTTCCTGAGCCCTCCCGTACAAATCATCGGGGGTCGGACCTGGCCCAGGTCCGACCCCCGGTGGGAAGCTCCTTTCTGATCACGGCGAACCCGCCGTATTGTTGTGCAACATTCTCTGTTACGGCCCGGCATGAATCACCCGACAGAAATCCGGCCATCGTTTCCACCCGGGAAAGGAGGGCCCAATCTCTGCCGGAATTTATCAGCGTTCGATGAGCGGGAGATAGATGCGATTGGTATCCACCACCTGCTCTTCCTCCTGAAGGGCCAGGTCCACAAGCACGACAGCCGTGGCCTGATCCGTGGCATGGAAGAGGCCAGGAACGGGCTGCGCGGTCAGATTGGCCCCCTGGACTTCGCCATTGGCGACTTTCACGGTCACTGTGTTGGTCATGTTGGCTGTGACCGTCACCGGGCCCAGCGCCGCGATCTGGGTGCGGGTGAAGGTGGCAGTCGCACCTGGCGCCAGCTGTTCGGGGATAGTCACCGTTACACCCAGGAGTGGATCCTCGAGGGTGACGTGGGTGAAGGTCACGTTGCCCGTGTTGACCACCGTTACGCAGAAGTAGACCTCGCTATCCGGCGCGACCACCAGGGTGCTCTGTTCACTGCAGCGGCCCGGATCGGTACCGACGGTCTTGACCACGTCGATGGCCGGCTGACCCACATTCACCAGGGTTTGCGCGACCGCATGGACCTGCAGGTTCGGATCGCTGTAGGCACTCCAGGTGGCGAGACTGGCCACAGTGCTTTGCACCGTGGTGCTGTAGCGCTGCCCCAGATCCACGGTGGAGATGCTTTCGCCAGGCCCCAATTCATAGGCGAGCGCAGTGAACAGGGTGCCCAGTTGACTGTCCTCCAGATCGTGGGTGGTTAAGGTAGAGGCACCGCGATTGGTCACGGTGTAGCAGTAGTAGACCGTGGTCCCCGCCGGCACGGTGATGGCACGTTCCTCACCACAGGTATTGGGATCGACGCCCACCGTCGCCTGGAGCTCGATGGCCGCCGGCTGACGCCGGTTGACGAAGGTACAGGCGACGCTCGCGCCGGGGCTCAGTTGCACGGTGACGCTGGTGTCGCCGCTCGTACCATTGTCGCAGACCACCGACCCGGTGAAGCCAGGAGCCGCTGCCTCCTGCACCTGGTAGCTCCCCGGCTCCAGCCCGGCGAAGACCCGGGTCCCACCAGTGGCGGGCAGGGTAAAGTTGCCCAGATCGCCCGTGAACTGCCAGGGGCTCTCCGGCGCTTCCCCTTCCACCAGTTTGGTCACCACCAGGGTCCCCTTCTGCGCGCTGTTGGTGAATTCACAGCCAATCACCTGGCCCGGCTTCAGGCTCACGGTGATACTGTCTGCGCCGCCCGCGCCGTTGTCGCACTGGACCGACGGCCCGTAGCCAGGCTGACCTGTTTCGCGGATGGTGTAGGTGCCCGGCTGGAGGCCGGTGAAGGTCTGGCTGCCACCGGCCGCGGGCAGGGTGAAGTCGCCCAGGCTGCCGGTGAACGTCCAGGGGCTATCGGGCGCCGGGCCGACCACCGTCTTGGTGATCACCACGGTTGCTGTTCCTGCTGTATTGACGAAGGTGCAGGCCACCTGATCACCAGGAGCCAGTTCCAGTTGGACAGCGTGGTCACCGGTGGCGCCGTTGTCGCAGCTCACCGCCGCATGATAGCCCGATTTCACCGTCTCGGTGATGGTGTAGCTGCCCGGCTGGAGGCCCGTGAAGGTCTGAGCGCCGCCGGCCGCGGGCAGGGTGAAGTTGCCCAGGCTGCCGGTGAACGTCCAGGGGCTATCGGGCGCCGGGCCGACCACCGTCTTGGTGATGGTAATGGTGGGCGGGATGGCGCTGTTGACGAACTCGCAGGTCACGTTTTCGGCCAGGGCCAGGTTCAGGGTGACGCTGTCATTGCCCTGGCTGCCGTCGTCACAGGTGACGTGGGTGGTGTAGCCAGGCTGGGATGCTTCCTGGATGGTGTAAGTGCCCGGCTGGAGGCCCGTGAAGGACTGGCTGCCGCCAGTCGCGGGCAAGGTAAAGCTGCCCAGGTCGCCGCTGAATGCCCACGCAGTGGCGGGCGGGAGCCCCTCCACCCGCTTGACCACGGTCACGGTGGGCAGGATGGCGGTGTTGACGAACTCACAGCGCACGTGTTCGTCCAGAGCCAGGTCCAGGATGACGTTGTTGTTGCCCTGGGTGCCGTCGTCACAGGTGACGTGGGTGGTGTAGCCAGGCTGGGATGTTTCCTGGACGATGTAGCTGCCCGGCTGGAGGTTGGCGAAGGTCTGGCTGCCACCGGCCGCGGGCAGGGTGAAGTCGCCCAGGTTGCCGGTGAACGCCCAGGGGCTATCGGGCGCCGGGCCGACCACCGTCTTGGTGATGGTAACCACAGGCAGGATGGCGGTGTTGACGAATTCGCAGGCCACATGTTCGCCCAGGGCGAGGGTCACGGCGACGCTGGCTGTCCCCTGGACGCCGTTATCGCAGAGCACGCTCGTCTGGTAGCCCGGCTTCGTGGTTTCTGTAATGACATAACTGCCGGCTGCCAGCCCAGAGAAGGTCTGGCTGCCGCCGGCCGCGGGCAGGGTGAAGTTGCCCAGGCTGCCGGTGAACGTCCAGGGGCTATCGGGCGCCGGGCCGACCACCGTCTTGGTGATGGTAATGGTGGGCGGGATGGCGCTGTTGACGAACTCACAGGTCACGTTTTCGGCCAGGGCCAGGTTCAGGGTGACGCTGTCATTGCCCTGGCTGCCGTCGTCACAGGTGACGTGGGTGGTGTAGCCAGGCTGGGATGCTTCCTGGATGGTGTAAGTGCCCGGCTGGAGGCCCGTGAAGGACTGGCTGCCGCCAGTCGCGGGCAAGGTAAAGCTGCCCAGGTCGCCGCTGAATGCCCACGCAGTGGCGGGCGGGAGCCCCTCCACCCGCTTGACCACGGTCACGGTGGGCAGGATGGCGGTGTTGACGAACTCACAGCGCACGTGTTCGTCCAGAGCCAGGTCCAGGATGACGTTGTTGTTGCCCTGGGTGCCGTCGTCACAGGTGACGTGGGTGGTGTAGCCAGGCTGGGATGTTTCCTGGACGATGTAGCTGCCCGGCTGGAGGTTGGCGAAGGTCTGGCTGCCACCGGCCGCGGGCAGGGTGAAGTCGCCCAGGTTGCCGGTGAACGCCCAGGGGCTATCGGGCGCCGGGCCGACCACCGTCTTGGTGATGGTAACCACAGGCAGGATGGCGGTGTTGACGAATTCGCAGGCCACATGTTCGCCCAGGGCGAGGGTCACGGCGACGCTGGCTGTCCCCTGGACGCCGTTATCGCAGAGCACGCTCGTCTGGTAGCCCGGCTTCGTGGTTTCTGTAATGACATAACTGCCGGCTGCCAGCCCAGAGAAGGTCTGAGCGCCGCCGGCCGCGGGCAGGGTGAAGTTGCCCAGGCTGCCGGTGAACGTCCAAGGACTATCGGGCGCCGGGCCGACCACCGTCTTGGTGATGGTGAGGCTGGCCGGCAGGGCCGTGTTGGTGACCTGACAGGTGACGTCCTGGTCCCGCACCAGGCTCAAGCTGAGGCTGGTACCACTGGCGCCGTTGTCACAGCTCATGGCGACGCTGTAGCCGGCAGCGGCGGTCTCCGTGATGACATAGGTGCCCGGCCAGAGGTCGGTCCAGGTGATGGTCTGGGAGGGCGCGACGTTCACCTGACAGTCGTTGTAGCCCGGGCCACTGATGCAGAGCTCGAAGGAGGCCGTGGGATCGGCCGGCAGGCCGCTCCAATCCACCACTTTGGTGACGACCACATCGCTGGTGCAGCGTGCGAAGGGGCCGGGGTTGGAAAGCTCCCGCTGGGCGATGTTGGTGAAGGTGTTTTCACAGACGTTCAGCTCAAAGCTTTCGGCCTGGTTCTCCACGCCCAGGGGCCCGTCGGCGAAGGTGTTACCCTGGATCAGTGCCTGGGCGGGCGTGACCACGCTGCCCGAGTCCGAGAAGAGCAGGCCGCGCGTGGCGCAGCTGCTGAACTGGTTGCCGGTGACCGTCAGCGCCTCGATACCACTCGCCGTGAGACAGGTGGACGCGCCCTGCACCGTGTTGCCGCTGATGGTCACCGGCGCGTCCAGGTAGTAGACGCCGATGCCGGTGGTCTGGTAATCCACGGTGCCGGTCATGACGTTCAGGCTGTTGTTCTGGACGGTGGCGCTGATGATGTCGGTGGCGCCGTCGCTCCAGATCAGGAGCCGACCGTGGATGCCGGTGACCTGGTTGTTTTCCATGGCGACCCGCCGCCAGCGGTAGGCTTCCGCCGCGTTCAGGTGGTGGACCTCTTCGAAGCGATTGTCCACGAGCACAAGCTGGTCGCCCGGTGTCGTGCCCTGGGCCTCGGCAAAGATCAGGGAGTAGTTGATGATGTAGCTGCCATCGGGTCGGGCCAGGCTCTGGTGGTAATTGCGGAAGGTATTGCCCTGGAAGCGCAGCCCGTTCCAGCCCTGGTTCGTGAAGAAGGCCGCGATGTCCACGGCATCCTGGCCGTCGAAGGTATTATCGATGAAGGCCAGATCGGTGTAGACACCGCTGCTGTCGATGGCCACATGGTAGTTGCCGTAGGCGTCCGGATGGTCGCCGGTAAAGGTGAAGTTCTGGAAGGTGAGGCCGTCGAAACTGGCTCCGCCCAGAGAGAGGCCATGGATCACGGTGTCGGTCATGGAACCGGTGGCCCGCACCAGCAGGCCAGGCGAATCGGTGTAGTCTCGGTTCATGGTTTCGGCCGGCCACTGGCCCGGTTGGACATGCACCTCCTGATTGGGGCCGGTGGAGGCGTACATGGCCGCTTCGATGGTGCAATACAGGCTGGTGTGGCCGTCGCTGCTGGTGGTGGCGAAGCCGCCGCTGGCGCTGGCCGGTGCGCCGCCGGGTGCCGCCCCATCCAGCCAGGGGCAGAAGTCCACGTTGGCCGAGACCGCATCGCCGCTACCGCTACCTTCGCCGCTGGGGCCGTCCGCCGCGCCCCACCAGTTCATGGTGGCGTCTACCCGGCTTTGGGTCAGGTTAATGACCCCGCCGTAGGGCGAGCCGTCGGTGCCGGTGTAGGTTTGGGTGTTGCTGATGATGTTATTGTTGTGAATAACCACGTTGGTGGGGCCGGCGTTGTTGGCGCCAGGTTCACCCAGCCGAATGCCCCGCTCGTTGCCCTGGAAGGTGCTGTTGAGAATCTGGACATTGTCCAGGCTGGCCGGGTGCGCACCGTAGGTGGCGCCGTCGTCCCGGGCCTTGATCATGAGCGCGGCCCCTTCCTTAACGTGGTGGCCGTTGTCCATAAAGGTGACATTGTCGAAGACGATATTCTGATAGATCTCTTCGCCCTTCAGGTTGATGTCGAAGCCGGCATTCCATGTGCCGTTCCAGAAGGCCGAATAGACGCCGTTGTTAATCACCTGGCAGTTGGTGAAGGTGGCATCGGAGAGCTTCTCCACGTAGATGCCCTTGGCGTCGTTGTAGGAAAAGCTGGTGTTGCTCACCGACACATGGGTGACATTGCTGCCCCCAGGTCCCCAATCGCCATGCTTGGCGAAGTACCAGCCGTAGGTCAGGTGATCGAAGGCCGAGTCCATCACGGTGAGGTAGTGGATGCTGGCCGCAGTCGCAACCTTGAGGCCGGTTTCGCTTTCGGTGTCGTTGGTTTCGTTGGTACCAATCACCTGGACGTTGTCCAGGGTGAGGTACTGGACGGTGCCGCTGGGGATGTTGATGCCGTAGACGTGCTCCGGCTCGATGCGGATGTCTTGGAGCAGCAGGGGTTCGGCGAGGGAGTTGCCCGAGCCGGTGATGGTGAAGACCGCGGCGTTGGCGGCCTTGCGCACCACGGTGTTGCCGGCCGGATCGGCATCACTACCCGCACCGATCAGGCTCAGCCGCTTGCCGATGGTGACATTTTCGGTGTAGACGCCGGCAGCCACAATGACCTGGCCGCCCACGTCCACCTGATCTACCGCCGCCTGGATGGTTCGCTTGGCACTGGCGGGCGTGTCCCCTCCGAAGGAATCGTCGCCATTGGCGCCATCCACATAGCAGACGGCGGTGCAAGGAGTTTCCGCCTCGAAGTTGTAGGTGGTGTTGTCGCCATTCACACCCAGGATTACCGTGTCCGCAAAGGCGTGGTAGCCGGTGCCTGCGCTGGATCCCACGCCCACGCTGATGGCGAAGACCACCGCGTTGGCGGTGTACCAGCCATTGGACGGGTCGGCCCAGTCAGGCACGGGCAGGTTCACCTGGGCGCCGCCGCCGTCCAAGGTCACCCCCTGGCCGGTGACCCAGCGCCAGACGGTGCCGCTGACGCCGTCGCCTGTGTACCACTGGTCCCGGTACAGATTGCCGTAGACGCCGTTATACGCGCCTTCCCAGACCAGCTCGGTCCAGAGGTCGTCGCCTGTTCCCGGCTGGCCGTCGGCGCCGGGGTCGAAGACGTGGAGGCGCAGAGCCGGCGTATAGTCCGGGTGTAGGGCAGAGACGCTGGAAGCAGGGATGTAGTATTCGAAGGAGAGTGCGGTGACCTGGCCCAGGGGAATGGTTGGGCTGATGGTCTGTTGGAAGCGGGTGCGGTCACCGGTCATTTCCAGGGAGCCAGTGCCGTTGCGAGGCTGGACGTCGGTGATGGCACTGGATCCGCCGTTGCTGTTGCCCGTCGAAATCCAGCCCTGATTATTGGATGGTTTGACGATTACGGTGGTGTCGGCGCGGGCAGGGAGGCTGATGCCAAGGGCCAGGCCCATGGCCAACACCGCTGCAAGCCAACGTAAAGCCAGAAGGTGGTGCGATTTATGCTGCATTTGGGGGCTCCTCAATCGGGTTGGTTGAGTGAAAATCAATGCAGTGATACCGATCAACAAATCGTGACGATAGCATTGGTTGAATCAGCCCATGTGCACCTCCGCTCTCTGCGGCTGCAGAAAAGATCCCCTTCATCGGTTGAACGATTGGATGACGGATCTGGAACAAAGTTTGCTTTTGGCTTGCTGTCAATCAAACAATCAAAAGGCCGGTGACGGCTTGCAAATCCCATCACCGGCCTGATGTTTTTGTAAGAATAGTTGCAGACCGGGGGATGATCTGTCAATTCAAGTGTTTTTTCCAGTATAACATGCCTCACCCGGCGCGGCAACTGTCAAGAAGCTGTCAAAATGGGCCTTTTGGCCCCGATCTGCCCGCTCCGTGGGAGGTTTCCTGTCATGTTTTAGGGGTGCACGGCCGTGTGTCTCTACGTAGGGGTGCAGAAGACCCGCTGGCAGCGGCGCCGGAATTCATCCAGGGGCACCAGGATGCCCCGGGTGTTGTAGCCGCGGTTGGGAATGGGCGGGGCGGGGGGACAGGTCTGGCGCCATTGGGGCAGATGCTGGCGCAGGATGTCGAAGCGGATCAGGCAGATGAGCCCTTTGCCCGGGATGAAGTAGGCCAGCCAGTCGGCCTGGGAGGCGTAGGCCCAGCCCGGCTTGCCGACGGCGTCCACCGAGACGGTCTCGATGAAGACGTTGCCGGTGCGGGCCGCGGTCCAGTCGGTCTTGTACTCCACGGTGAAGGGCTGGCCGCCCATCCGATGGGTGAAGATCCGGTCGATGCCCTGGCGCTGCTGGGCGCGGGTGGCGGGTTCGATGTGGAAACGATCGGCAAAGAAGCTGTCGAGGAATTTTTCGGCCTGCTCGCCCTTGGCAAGTTGTCGATCCATCCGGTACATGGGATGCTACCATCTGCTGTGCAAGGCCGACCGCGGAGAGCGTCGCAGCCTGGCCTGGGGCGTTGGGATGCCGACGGTGAGTGTAGCACAATGGGTGGAGCTGTTCAAATGTCCGGGAAAATGGCCACCCCGGCGTCGGTATTGCGCGAAGCCGCAGCCGGGCCTATACTGCTCTCTGCCGGCACTGGGGGCTCCCCGCATCCCATGAACCCGGGCCGGCAGCGACCATCCTTGATCCCAGTTCGAGCAGACTGGATTCGATCCCAGTGGCGAAGGAGAGACCATGAAACTTGGCGTTGTCGGCATGATGCCGCCAGATTTTCGCACCATCACCGGGCGCGAGCTGGACGCGGTGCGCGCGCTGAAGCTGACCGGCGTGGGCTTCCACATTCCCGGTGATACGCTGGCCACCATCACCAGCGCGGCATGTGCCCGGGTGCGGCGCACCTTTCAGGAAGCAGGCATGGATCTGGTCCAGGTGGGCATCGGCTACCGGAGTTGCCTCTTCGCTCCCGACGACGGCGCGCGGAATGCCCTGGTCGCCACCATCTGCCGGGGGCTGGAAGTCTGCCGTGAACTGGGCGCGCACACCTGCCTGATCCGCACGGGCAGCCTCAACCCCGCCGGCCCCTACAGCCCGGACCGGGCCAACCTTACCCTCGCCAGCCGAGAACGCCTGGTGGAGAGCCTGCGCCGTATCGCCGACGTGGCCGAGGCTGTGGGCCAGACCGTGGTCATCGAGACCCATCTCCTGACCATCATGGACTCACCGGAGACCAACCGGGAGATCCTGGCGGCGGTGGCATCGCCCCATATCCAAGTGGTGATGGATTATGTCAATCACTTCCAGACCCTGCACCAGGTTTACCACAGCACCGCCCGCCTGAACCACATCTTCGACGTGATGGGGCCCATCTCCGGGGTGGGCCATTGCAAGGACATCCGCATCGGCCCCGGCCTGGTCCTGCACATCGACGAGGCCGTGCCAGGCGAGGGGGAACTGGATCTGGCCACGGCGCTACGGCGCTGGCATCATCTCTACCCGGACGGCTACATGCTCCTGGAGCACCTGCCCGACGACCAATACCCCCTGGCCAGCCGCAACGTCCACCGCATCGCGGCCGAGGCCGGGGTGCCCATCACTTGAGCAAAATGGGGCCGTGGGGCAAATGGCCCGCGACCCTCGTCGGTTCAACGGGTGAAGACATTGCGCCGCACATACTCGGCGTCGTCCGAGGCCAGGTAGGCCAGCAGTCGGGCCACGCCCGCGGGGTCACCCAGGCGGGAGTTGGCGACCATCTCGTCGTAGGAGCGCCCCTCCCGCGCTGCCTGGCTCTGGATGACGCCTAGCTTCATTTCCGTCTCGATGCCGCCGGGACAGACCACATTGACCCGGATGCCCCGGGGCGCCAGGTGGCGTTCCAGGGTCATGCCCATGCCGTTGACCGCGCCTTTGCTCGCGCCGTAGGCGATGGACGAACTGCCGCCGATGACCCCTGCGCCCGAGCCGATGAGGATCATCACGCCTTTGGGCGCCTCGGCCAGGAGAGGGGTGGCGTAGCGGGCACAGAGGAAGACCCCCCGCACGTTGACCGCCATGACGAAGTCGAAGATTTCCACCGGGAATTCGTCCGGCTGGAGAAATGCGCCCTGGAGCACCCCTGCCGCGCAGATCAGCACGTCCAACCGGCCGTAGTCCCTGCGCACCTGTTCAAAGAGCTCGCGCACGGCTTCATCCTGGCGCACATCCACCGGGTAAAAGGTCGCACGATGGCCGGCGGCCCGCAGGGCAGCGGCTTCAGCTTCGCCCTTTTCGGCCTTGACATCCGCCAGGATGATCGCCGCGCCCCGCTGGGCGCAGAGGCGGGCCGTCGCAGCGCCGATGCCCTGGGCCGCACCGGTGATCAAGATCACCTTGTCGCGGAGATTCCCACTGCCTTCATCCATGGTTGCCTTGTTCCTCCTTCGTCGAGTCGATTTTCAGATGCCGCTCTTGCCGGGCATGGAGCTACCCCCGGCTCATCACGGGCGCGGTGGCACAACGTGCGTAGAGATCGGCGAAGTCGGCCGAGCCGTCGTCCTCGCGCATCTCCAGGCGGATCCCTGGAACGAAGCCGGGTAGATCGCCGAAGTAGAAAGCTTCGTGGCGCTGGGTCTCGCTGCCGAAGTGCCAGCGGGTGCCGTCGGGGTAGATCACCACGGCGATGCGGCGGGGCTCGGCCATGGGCGCCCCGGCCTGGAGCCGCGCCACGGCGGTCTCGTCCACCGCCACCCCCAGGCCGGGGCCGTCGGGCACGGCCACCCAGCCGCCGGTTGGCCTGGGCGGTGTGGCCACATCCTCCGCCCAGATCTCGTGCGCAGCCAGGTGAGAGAGGGTCCCCTGCCGGCACGTGGAAGCCAGGTGCATGACCCACGCCGCACGCAGGCCGCCGCCCACCGTCTGGATCCAGAAGGGGATGCGGGCTTCCGCGGCCACGGCCGCCTGGCTGCGCAGGGTCTCCACATCGCCGCCGCCGAAGACGAAGGCGTCGCACAGCCCTTCGGCGATCTGGGTGAGGGCAGGCACCCCTCGGTCGAAGCCGGGATCCGAACGCACGTGGCAGCAGCCGCTGCCGAAGTGCGCGGCGATGGGCCGGTCGATCTTCTGGCGCAGCAGCCGGTAGCCGGCCGCGTCCCGCTGGGGAATGGGCGATTCGAAGCCGCCCACGCAGTCGTACTGGGCCAGGGCCTGGAGCACCGGCAGCGCCTGGCGCACCTCCCGCAGGTGGCCGTTGAAATCCAGCCAGAAGGTGAAGCCCTTGGGTACGACCTGGGCCGCGCGGGCCACCTGTTCTACAGGATCCCACCAGGGGCGGCACTTGAACTTGTAGACCGTGTAACCCAGGGACGCGGCGCGGGCGGCCTGGGCAGCCCAGACATCGGGCGGGAGGTCGATGGTCCAGTAGGCGAAGGGTACCCGACTGCGCACCTGGCGGCCCATGAGCGCGTGGGCTGGCACGCCCAGGGCCTTGCCCACCGCGTCGTAGCAGGCCATCTGGACGCCGGTGTGGCGGATGGTGCGCAGGCCCGCGACGGCATCGGTGCCCACGTACGGCGCTGGATCCTGGGGATCGCCGATCTCTTCGCCGTAGCCCACCGTGCCGTCCGCCAGGTGTACCCGGTAGAGCACCAGGCGTCCCCGGTGGGCGGAGCGGGGCATGTGGGCCATGAGCTCGGGGGTGTAGTGCAGGTTCAGGGGAACCACGTCAATCGATTGGATGATCATCCGCTCGCCCCTTTCACACTCCAGACCGCGCCGGTGGTGTAGGTGTTGCGCTCGGAGCAGAGGAACGCCACCACTTCGGCGATCTCTTCCGGGTCGGCATAGCGGCCGATGGGGTTGCCCGGATCGGCCAGGAATTCGGGCGTGAAGCGGGGCACCACCATGTCAGTGAGGGCACGGCCGGGCTCCACGCCGTTGACGAAGACATTCTGCCGGGGGTAGGCGTTGCCCAGCGCGCCGATCAGGGAGTAGACCGCGCCTTTGGAGACGCCGTAGGGCACCTGGTTGGTGGCGGCGTGGCGTGCGCCGGAGGTGATGGTCACGCAGCGCCCCCACCCACCCTGTAACATGTGGGGAAGGGCTGCCTGGTGCGCGTAGTAGACGCCGTAGACGTTGATGCGCATCACCCTGTCGAACTGGGCGGCGGACTGCTCCAGGAAAGGGGCTTCCTGGCCCAGGATGCCGGCGCAGCAGACCAGGATGTCCAGCCGGCCGAAGCGGGCCACCGTCTGCTGGACCATGGCGTGGACCGCGGCCTCGTCGCTCACGTCGGTGGGGATGTAGCAGGCTTGCTGGCCCAGGGCTTCCACCTCCTGGACCACCCTCTGGCTTTCGTCCGCCAACACGTCCGCAATCACCATATCTCGGCCGTCTTCGGCCAGGCGCAGGGCGCAGGCTCGTCCCAGGCCGCGCGCGCCGCCGGTGACAATGGCGACCCGGCGTTCATGGGGCGCGGCAAAACGCAGGTTGGGCATCGTTCCTCCTTCAGTCCAGTACCGAAATGCCCAGCTCTCGGGCGGTGTTGTGGAAGAGCTCGCTGACGAAGGGCAGCTCTTCGGTGCTGTTGCCTTCGGCGATCACCGGGTAGTCGGGGTTCAGGGCTTCCATCCGCCGGAAGAGGGTCTTGAAGTCCATCAGCCCCTTGCCCGGGCAGCCGTCCTGCAGGTGCAGGGTCAGCCGGTTTTCGATCCAGATATCCTTGGCGTGGCAGCTCACGATATGGTCGCCCAGCAGGTCGAAGTGGTGGTTGAGGGCTGCGGTGGTGTCGAAGATGGTGTCCAGGGTAATCCAGTTGGCCGAATCGTAGTCGCAGCGCACCCAGGGCGAGCCCACCTCGTCCAGGATCTCCCTGGTGATCTCCGGCGTCTTGAGGGTGACCAGCTGGTGGCTCTCCAGGCTGAGGTAGACGCCGGCATCCTCTGCTGCGGGCGCACATTCTTTCAGGCTTTTGACGAGCTGGCGACGGGCGCTGGACGTCCAGTTGTCCGGGTGGGGAAACCAGGGGCCGGCCGGGTTCATGGAGCCGGGGCCGGTGTCGATGCCCCGGGCGCCCATCCAGCCGGCCAGGCGCAGGGCCGCCTGCAGGGTGCGCACTGCTTCCCGGCGCCGGTTTTCGTCCGGGGTGATCAGGTTTTGCCAGTAGCCGGTGGCCTGATACATGCGCAGGCCGTGGTCGGCCAGCAGAGCCCGGACCCGTTCGGCCTTATGGCGGGGCGTGGTGTGGGGATCGTTCTTGCGGAAGCGGGTGAAGATGCCGCTGAAGCCCAGCTCCCGAACCCGTTGGCACATGGCCGGGGTGAGCTCATCCATGTTGTCCGGTAGAAAGCAGCCGCTCATGCCAAAGCGCATCGTCTTTACCTCTTGGGAGTGGTTGGGGAAAGGGTTTTGAGTCCTGAGTCCTGAGTCCTGGGTCTGGAGTTCGGGTCAGAAATAGTCTTGAATGGATGTAAGCCGGCGCTGCACCGTGTACGCGTCCACCCGTTCCCAGCCGGAGGCGTTGCGGCTGGCGGCCTGGGCTGCCTCCAGCCGCTTGAAGCGGATCTGGAAGGTCATGGGGCTGGCAAAGGTGAAGGGCTGCAACGTGTCCAGCTTTGCCACCGCCCGCTGGACACCCTCGTGGATCTCGGCCACCACCCGCTTGGGGTGCTTGCTGATGGCCGCATTCCAGCCGAAGGCCTGCTTGGTGGTGACGGTCTCCACGCCGGGGAAGAAGCGTCGGGCTTCGGCCACGCCCTTGTCGTCGCTGGCCACGAAGAGGACCGGCACACCCCGTTCGCCGGCCACTGCACCGTCAATGGCCATCTCGCCCACCTCCTGGCCGTTGATCTTCATCCACTGATAGCTGGCGGAGCTGAAGGAATGGCAGATCACCGCGTTCTGGGTGTTGTCCATGGCGTGGTAGCCGATGAGGGCCACGCCGGCGAAGCTGCTGTCCATGCCGGGGAAGCGCTGTCCGAAATCCACACCCAGCGCGATGTCACAGCGTTTGTCCAGCAGATCGTAATGGAGGTTGAGACTGCCGTTGTGGTTGTCCCAGACGATGACCTGGGTGGCCCCGGCCGCGAAGAGCCCCTGGGCCGCGGCGTTGGCCTCCCGGGTCGCCTGGAGCTTGGCAAATTCCAGATCTCGGGACTGGTTGAGGGAGCCGCCGGGCGAGCCCACCACACAGGCCACGCCCTCACAGTCCACCGCGACGACAAATTTCATGGGATCCTCTCCTTGAAGTGGTTGTGTCGATTACTCCCAGCGGAAGAAGACGCTCAACCAGCCGGCGCCGCCGGCCATCATCAGATCGTAGAGCTCGGGCGCGTCGGTGTACGGAACCACATGGCTGATCAGGGGCTCGACCTGGAGTTCGCCCCGGCGGATCAGGTCGAGGATGACATGCCGGTTGCGGGCCCGGGACCAGGGCCAGTAGGGATGGGGCTCGGCCATGCCCGTCTGGTAGGAGCCGCGGATGGTGATCTCCCGCCGGAAGAGCTCCTGGGATTCGATGGCCACGCTGCCCGCGGTCGCGCCCACCAGGATGATGCGGCCCCGGTCGGCCGCCGCCTTGATCAGCTCCGGGTAGTTGCCGATGAACGAGGTGCAGTGGAGCTGCGCTTCCGCGCCGCTGCCTGGCTCCAGGCCTGGCAACGCACCCCGCCAGCGCCAGGGCAGGAGAGTGAGCGCGTGGATGGCCGGGGCCGGCTCCTGCGCGCGTACGTCGATGGTGTGGCTGGCGCCCAGTCGCCGCGCCAGGGCCAGCCGCTCCTCCACCAGGTCCAGGCCGATCACCGGATAGGCGCCCGAGAGGCGGCAGAGTTGCACGGCCAGCAGGCCGATGACGCCCAGGCCATGGATGGCCACCGACTCCCCGATCTGGATCTGGCCCAGGCGCACCCCATGCAAAGCCACATCGCCCAGGACGCAGAAGGCAGCCGTGGTTTCGGGGATGCCCTCGGGCAACTTCTCGATGTTGTACTCCTGGGGCACGGTGTCGTAGGCCAGGGCTTTGTCCGGCGTAACTAGCCAGTGGGTGCCGTGGTTGCCGCTGCAGAGCACGTAGTCGCCCACCGCGTAGTCGCGGATCTCCTGCCCAACGGCGGCCACCCGCCCGATGGCCGTGTAGCCCAGGCCGGTCGGCGCAAAGCGGGCGCGCTCTGCCGGTGTCGCCTGGCGTCGCCGGCGCACCGCATTGATCTCGCTCCCCGCGCTCACCTGGGTGAGGGCGATGCGCACCAAGATCTGGTCGGGCCCCGGTTGGGGGACATGGAAGGGCTCGATGGTGACCTGGCCATCGGGCTGCAGGACGAGCCGCTTGCCGTGACGTTCCATGGATGCCTCGTTCTGGTTCTCGGTATCTCCCGTGTCGTCAGTTCGGTGGGGCTCCCCGTGCCTTCGGCCCACGTCGCTCAATCCAGGGTCATGCGCGGATCCAGCGCGTCCCGTAGCCCATCGCCGATGAAGTTGATGGCCAACACGCAAAGGCTGATCATCAGGCCTGGCGGAAGCCAGAGCCAGGGAAAGGACTCGATGATCTGGATGGACTGGGCTTCATTGAGCATGTTGCCCCAACTGGGCGTGGGCACTTGGACCCCGAGCCCCAGGAAGCTCAGGCCGGCCTCGGTGAGGATGGCGCCGGCGATGCCGAAGCTGCCGGCGACAGTGATGGGCGCGACGATGCTGGGCAGAATATGCCGTAGCAGAATTTGGCGCCGGGGAACGCCGATGGCCTCGGCGGCCAGGACAAAGTCCATCTCCCGCACGGCCAGAATTTGACCCCGCACCAGGCGTGCCACACCGGTCCATCCGATGAGGCCAATGGCGATCATGGCGTTGCGCAGCCCCGGCCCCACGATGGCGACGATGCTGATGAGGATGACCAGCACCGGGAAGGCCATGAAGGTGTCGGTCACCCGCATGATCACCATATCCACCCGGCCGCCGTAGTAGCCAGCCAGGCTGCCCAACAGCGTGCCGATGCTCAGGAAGAGGAGCACAGCCACCAACCCCACCGCAATGGAGACCCGGCCCCCGTAGACCACCCGGCTCAACACGTCTCGCCCGATGAGGTCCGTGCCCAGGAGGTGCTCCCGGCTGGGGGGCTGGCGTACCGCCCGCAGGTCGGTCTTCTCCGGCGGGATGGGCGCTACCAGCGGCGCCAGGGGAAAGACGGTCAGGGTCACCAGGATCATGAAGATCAGGCTGGCGACGGCCAGGCGATGGCGCAAAAAGCGGCGCAGGGCTCGTTGGCCTGGCGATTGGATCTGGCCGCGATCCGCCACGAGGGATGGGGTGGGCAGCGGCGTATCCGCTGTACTGTCTTGGCGACGGTCAAGTGGGGTATCAGAAGCAGACATGGCTCTAGTCGTAACGTACCCTTGGGTCGATGAGGGCGTAAGATAAGTCGGTAATGAGATTGCTCACCACAATCACCACGGCAGAGATTAGCACCATGCTCATGATCAGGGGGTAGTCGCGCGTGCTCACGCCATCCATGTACAGGGTGCCCATCCCCGGCCAGTTGAAGATGGTTTCAATGATGATCGCACCGCCGAAGAGGCTGGGCAGGCGAAGCCCGATGATGGTGATGACGGGCAACAGGGCATTGCGCAGGCCGTGTCGCGACACCACCAGCCAGGTGGGCAGCCCTTTGCTCCGGGCGGTCACCATGTAGTCCTGCCGGATCACTTCCAGCATGCTGGCGCGCGTATAGCGCATGATGGCCGCAGTGCTTTCGATGCCCAACACCAGGGCTGGCAAGGCCATGTGGTGGAGTCGGTCCAGTGCCTGTTGCCAGAGGGTGAAATCCTGGCCGGGCGTGCTGTAACCGCTGGTTGGAAACCAGCCCAGCTTGACCGCCAGGAGATAGATCAGGGCAATGGCGGCAAAGAAACCGGGCACCGAAATACCCATAAACACGAAGCCGGTCAGGATATAGTCGGTCAGGGAGTATTGGCGCAAGGCGGACCACACACCCAGGGGAATCCCAAGGCCAATGGAGATGAGCATGGCGCCCAGCATGAGCTGGAGGGTGGCCGGCAGACGGCGCCCGATCTCTTCGGCAACGGGAACACCGCTACGTACCCGCACACCCATGTTGCCCTGAAGGATACCCCCCAGCCAGCGTACATAGCGTACGGGCGCCGGTTGATCCAACCCATATTTGGCCCGCAGCGCCGCGACGTCGATCTCGCCGCTGATGCCTCCCTGTTGCTCCAGCAACATGGCGGAGACCGCATCCCCTGGGGCCAGTTCGGTAAAGAAAAAGGTGATGAGGGTGATCCCCAGCAATACCGGAAATGCCTGCAGAATCCGTCGAAAGATGTAAGGGTTCATGGGATTGTAGCGCGCTGTAGTTGTGTCACTGTGAACGGCGGAGTGCGTGAGGCCGTTGCGCCCGAGAGAAGGCGCATGGGCTTCACGCACTCCTTGAAAATACCTGCCACGACGGCGCTGTCTCAGACAGCGGCCGACCTATTGACCCAGATACCAGGTGTGAGGATTGCGCTCTGGCCAGACAATGTTGGACCACTGGCGGAACTGGTAGTTGCACACGTTCTTGCTGATGGCGTGGCGACGGTCCTGTTGGAAGAGGGTCAGATGCAACATTTCTTCATTGGTGATTTCGCTGATCCGATACCAGAGTTGCTTGCGCGCCTCCGCATTGGGCTCCACCATGGCCTCCTGGACCAGACGATCGACTTCTTCGTTGCAATAGGCAGAGACATTGAGCCCATTGGGCGGGACGTTGGCGCAGGAGTAACGGGCATACTCGAAGGGAACCGAGATGCCGCAGCAGCCGTAGGCCAGGTCGTAATCTGGTTCCTCGTAAACCCGGGCTGCCCAACTGGGCGCATCCATGTGGGCGACGTTGACTTTGATGCCGGCCTCTGCCCAGAACTGTTGCATGGCTGCCACCACATTGCGGTCCAGTTCGGTCTGATAGTAGGTGATGAATTCAAGCTCCCGATTGGGATCCCAGCCTGCTTCGGCCAGCAACGCCTTGGCCTTTTCCACGTCGTAGGGGTAGTCGTTGATGTTCGGGCTGATCCAGTTGTGGTTGGGATCCACGTTGTCGTAATCGTAGGGGAGGGCCTGGCCGGGTCCGTAGACGCCCTGGGTAATGGCTTCCCGGTCGATGGCATACATCAAGGCCTGCAGGACACGCTTGTCCGGGAAATTGCGATGGTTCGGCCAGATGCTCATGGCGCCTGGCAGGGGGGCACCGACCACGGTCAACGCGTCATTGGCTTCTACCCGCTCCCGATCCAGCCCGTTGACCATGTTTCCGACCTGGATCTCGCCACTTTCCAGCCCGGGCATCCAGGAGGCAACAGAAGTGAGGCCGATGCGGAAGATGAGCTGATCCAGGTAGGGCCGGCCCTTGTAGTAGTCGTCGAACGCTTCCAGGATGTAATACTGATCGGGCACAAATTCACCCATTTTGAAGGGGCCGGAGCCTACCACCTGTTCCCGGGCATAGGGAGATGTGGTCATCTCCGCAAAGGGGATCCCCTCCCAAATGTGTTTGGGGTAGAGGTTCATCCCGCCCATACCGTAGAAGAAGTCGGCCCGGGGCGCAGACAGGGTGATCTGAACGGTGTAATCGTCCAACACCTGTACGCCTGTGATCTCATCAGCCTCACCCTGGACGAAAGCTTCGTAACCGGCGATGGCATCCAGGGGTAAGACCGTGCGGATGGTGACGCCGGAATCGGGGTGGGAGACCATCTCGATGGTCCATTTGACATCCTCTGCGGTGAGCTGTTCACCGTCGTGCCAGAGCACATCGTCCCTCAAGTGGTAGACATAAGTGAGGCCATCTTCAGAGATTTCCCAACTGCTGGCCACATCCGGCTCAAAGGTCTCCGCGTCTTCAATGCTCAGGTCGACAAGCTGGCTGAAGATGAACGATTCGTTGGTGCTCCCGCGGGCCAGCCAGTTGCGCCCCACCATGGCGTCGTCTGCAATGGCCAGGGTGATGGATCCGCCCGCCTGGGGCTCGCTCTCACACAGGTTGATCCAGGGGCGGTCCGTCGAGGCGCTCATCTCGGTTGTGGCAGCGGCTTCTTGGGTTGGCTGCGGCGCATCCGCTGGGGGGGGAGCCCCGCTGCCTGTCTCTGCGGGTTGGGCACAGGCAGCCACCAGCCAGAGGGCCAGGGCCAGGAGCATGAGAGGGAAATAGCGCAATCTGCCGTTCATATGTTCGTCCTTTCGAGTGGCGGAATGAGTTGAGGAAATGACGGCTATCTTCTTGGCTTCCACACTTTGTCGTTGGGGCGATGTCGTTGGGGCGATACGGGAATCTATCGCCCTGGCACAGTCGGAACTTGCCGCCCTGTCGCCGGCGTAGCAGGGCGCCCTGTCAAATGGTCTGACCAAATATCCAGATGAAAACACCCCCAGGGACAGGGTGCTGCTGTGTCTGACTATCGGAGTGCTATCCGCAGGGCCAGACCCCAGGGGATAAGAACCACAACGGGCAATGAAAACGGGCAACTAGAACGGACGGCAATCCCGTTCGATCACGGTGGTAGATCTTCCTGGAGCTGAAGGGGATTTGTTATTGCTTCAAACAAACTGTGCTGCTAAAACTCTACTACACCCTTCCGCCCCTGTCAAACTCCTTTTGGAGGGAGGGGGGATAGTTCCCATTTGTCGGCGCAAAATGTAATGTAGGGACAGGGCTTGCCCTGTCCCATGTCCGCGCCTGTGACGGGCGCTGCTTGCTGCGCCCCTACAGCGGCGTCCAATGAGCCAGCTCCGACGATTGTCATATCCTTGAGGAGGCTCCTTTTTAAGGCGGGATTTAAGGAGGGAGATGGATCAGCATCGTCGGGGACCAGGCCGGCATGCGGGGCAGCTCCACTGTGCCCTCGGCGCTCGTGCTCCCTACGGCCCGGCCTTGGCCTCGCCCAGTGCCAGGGGGACGTCGAAACGGCGGGACAGCTCCTGCAGATCGGCCACCACGTTGGCGGGCAGGGGAATGCCCTTTCGACGCCGTTCCTGTTCGGTCTCGTGCTCGATCTCCCCGGCCACGTAGATCCGCTCCTGGCCCGGCTCTTTAGGTGCGGCGTGGAGGGCCCGGATCATGGCATCCATGCTGCGTTTGAATTCCTCCAGCGGGCGGAAGAGATCCACCCGGATGGCGCCGAAGAAGTGGGCGTCGTGGGTTTGCGCGTAGCCCTCAAAGCAGCGGTCGTCCTCGTCGTGGCCGTCGCACCATTCCCCAGACAATCCCGCGCAGAGCACTTCCACCACCATGGCCAGGCCGTAGCCCTTGTGGCCACCCATCTCCCGGCTGCCGCCCAGGGGATAGAGGCGGCGCACCACGGCCGGATCGGTGGCCGGCTGGCCCTGGTCGTCCATGCCCCAGCCCAGGGGAAGGATTCGGCCCAGCTCCTGGTACATCTTGACCCGGTTGTAGGGCGTGATGGAGGTGGCCATGTCCAGCAGGAAGGGCGGTTCCTCCGCGGTGGGGAAGGCGATGCTGATGGGGTTGGTGGAGAACATGGGCACCGCGGCAAAGGTGGGCACCACCCCGATCTCCGCCCCCCGGGCCGCGAAGCGGCCGGTCAGGCCGATGCCGATCAGGTCCTGCTGCAGGGCCATCCAGGGGTAGTAGCCCGCGGCGCCAAAGTGGTGGGAGTGGCGCATGGCCACCAGTCCGATGCCCGATTGCCTGGCCTTTTCCATGGCCAGGCGCATGCCCCAGCAGGCGTTGGCCAGCCCCAGCCCGCCGCCCCCGTCCACCCGGGCCGTCAGCGGGGTCTCGTACTCGACGGTGCAGCGGGCGCGTGCATCGATGCGCCCCTGGTCGATGAGATTGATGTACAGGGGCTTCAGGTTGCGCACCCCGTGGGTATCCACCCCCCGCAGGTTCGCCCACACCAGGACATCGGCCGCGTCCGAGGCCGGGCCTGGGGCGAGCCCCGCCCGCTCGAAGACGGCAGCCACGAAGGCCCGCAACGCATCGGCTTGGATGATGGCGTTCCCTTCCATGGTCAATCCCACTCCCCGGAAAGCAACACAGAATCCAGGTACAAAAAGGCCCGCTTGGCCCGGTCCGTCTCCACCCAGAAGACCAGGTTGAGCATACACCAGAGGTTGGCCATGGCCGGCAGGCGCATGGGTTCCAGCGGGCTCACGTCGAAGGTGCGGTCGTTGCAGCGGATGCCCTGGAAGGACATGCTGGTCAGGTCAAAGTCCACCCGCAGGTAGTGCCAGTTGTGCTTGGTTGCGATCTCGTTGTAGCAGAGGAGCTGCTCCCCGTCTGGGATGTCCTCCCAGCCTTCGGGCGCCAGGTGGAAATGGGAGCGGGTCTTGCCGCTGCCGCCGATGTCGGCCATGGGCTCCCGCCGCCGCTTGAACTGCCAGCGGGCCACCGCCTGGCCGTCCAGCGCGTTGAGGTAGCGCAGGTGGGGCATCACCCGCTCCCGGGGGGCCGGGTGCCGGTCACCGTGCTGCAGGTCGAAGAGGACGCCGAAGGACCGCACGTCCGTCTCCGACAGCCGCAGCTCGGACGCTTCTGGCTTGAAGGTGAAGTAGGTCTCCAGCCGGATGGGCCCCAGCTGGCGGAAGGTCAGGCGCTTGATGGCTACAGCCAGAGCGCCCGGCCTGGGGAGGGTGGCCAGCTTGAGCGCGTAGGTGCCGTTGAAGGAGCCGTCGGTGCCCGAATCCCAGACCGTAAGGTTGCTGAGCATGGGGTCCCGCAGCTCCCGGTAGGGCGGCAACATGGCGTCCAGGCTCTCCTCGTAGTTGCCGATGAGGCCGGTCCAGCCCTGGAGGCCATGGTCGAAGTCGTCGTAGACGATGATGCGGGAGAGGGGGTCGAAGCGGCTCAGGTGGGGGTCGGCGCGCAGGAGCGCCTGCCGTGTATTGCTGTTCACGGGCTTTCTCCTGGTGTGTAGGTGATGCGGTAGATCATGCCGGCGGTGTCATCCGAAACCAGCAGGGAACCGTCGGGCAGGACCAGCAGGTCCACCGGACGTCCATGGACGTCACTGCCGTCCAGCCAGCCTTCGGCGAAGACTTCATAGCTGGTGGCCCGGCCGGCTTCGTCCAGGCGCACCAGGGTGATGCGGTAGCCGATGGGCACGCTGCGGTTCCAGGAGCCATGTTCTGCGATGAAGATCTGGTTGTGGTATTCCGGCGGGAACATGGCGCCGGTGTAGAAGCGCATGCCCAGCGCGGCCACGTGGGGGCCCAGGGCCATGGCCGGCGGCGTGAACTCGTCGCAGCTGCGTCCGCCGCCGAACTCCGGATCCAGGATGGTGCCGCCGTGGCAGTAGGGGAAGCCGAAGTGCAGGCCCGGCTCCGGCGCGTGGTTGAGTTCGTCCGGTGGGGCGTCGTCGCCCAGGTAGTCCCGGCCGTTGTCGGTGAACCAGAGCTCGCCGGTCTGGGGGTGCCAGTCGAAGCCGACGCTGTTGCGCACGCCCCGGGCGAAGACCTCCAGCCCGCTGCCGTCCGGGTTGATGCGGGTGATGGAGGCGTAAGGGTCGTTGCGCTCGCAGACGTTGCAGGGCGCGCCCACCGGGACGTATAGCTTGCCGTCCGGCCCGAAGCGGATGAACTTCCAGCCGTGCCACTGGTCGCTGGGGTAGCCATCGTAGACCACCACCGGCTGGGGTGGGTCGTTCAGGTTGTCCTCGATGTTGTCGAAGCGGAGGATGCGGTTGACCTCGGCCACGTAGAGCGCGCCATCCCGGAAGGCCACGCCGTTGGGCATGTTGAGCCCCTGGGCGATGGGGATCACCTCGTCCGCCTGGTAGTCCTGGTCGTGGTCCAGGACGGCGTAGACCCGGCCGGCCTCCCGGGTGCCCACAAAGAGGGTACCGTTGGGGCTCAGGGCCAGGGAGCGGGCGTTGGGAACCGGGACGCCGGGGCCACCCGCGTAGATGCGGATCTGGAAGCCCGGCGGCAATTGGATGGGATAGTCCAGGGGAAGGCCGGCGGGTGGCGCGCCTGCGGCTGTCGGCTCGGCCGTCTCCTGGGCTGTCTCCTGGGCCATCTCCTGGCCGGCGCCCGTTTCGGCTTCCGCGGGGGTCACCGTGGGCAGTTGGACCGGTGGCGGTTCCGGCGTGGCGGTGGGTGTGGGGGCCTGGGGCGCGGTGGCGGTCGGCTCAGGGGACGGCGTCGGCGTGGTGGCGGAGGGGCCGGTGCCACACCCGGCCAGCAGGGCGCTGGCCAGCACGGCCATCAGTACGGCCCGGCGTACATGGCGGGAGTTATTTCGGCACAGCATATCTGGATTTCCTTTCGTGGCGGGGGGCCACCCTACTCTTTCAACACCAGGTAGACCATCACCTTCAGGCGGGCGCCATCGGGCAGGGTGCCCACGGCCCGCAGCCAGCCACCGAAGTGGCGGACCCGGCAGAAGGTGAGCTCCTCTTCCTGGCTGGGCAGGGGAAGTTGAGTGCCCTCGTCGCACCAGTGGATGCCATCCGGCGAGATCTGGACGCGGGCCGTGGCATCGGCCAGCGGGCCGGACGCGGCCAGGGCGCGCACGAAGTAGAGGGCCTCCGTGGCCCAGGCCGCCTCGTAGGGCTCCAGGGCAAACTCGCCCTGCCATTCCTCATTCCGTGCAACGACAGCAGTGTGGCTCTGGCGCATGATCTCCTCGTTGATTGGGTCTACAGATTATCACATCGTCGGTCCGCTCTCCTGGCCGGACGGGGATACCTGCACGCCTGTCACGCAGGGATGCGTGACCTACGGATCGGATGTCCCGTCGTCGGTCTGCTCTCCTGGCCGGACGGGGGGGCCCAGGAGTCTTTACCCCTTCCGGTAGTAGTCCCGCAGGAGCTGATCCATCACCCAGTTGGTGCGTGCCGCGCTGACGCCGGTGCTGGGGCATTTCCCCTGGCCGTTGAGCTCATCCACGATGGTCTGGATCAGGGGCTGCTGGACGTGGCGCGGGGTCTCGATGTCAAACTCGCTGGTCCCTTTTTCCGTGGTCAGCCGCACCGGCTCGGTCCCAAAGGAGGAAAAGGTGAGCTTGCCCTTCGACCCCACGATCTCCGTCTGGTCCACTGCGGTGTAGCTGGCAAAGTTCCACACGCCCACCCCGTGGACACCCGACTGGAAGACAAAGCTGCCGGTGACCACGTCCTCGGCGGGATAGTGGCCGGCCTGGTTGGCGGCATGGCCACAGGCCTGGGTGACGGGCCCCAGAAAGTAGTCCAGGTAGTCCAGGATGTGGGAGCCCAGGTCCACGAAGAGGCCGCCGCCGGCGATGGCCGGGTCCACCCGCCAGGGCATCTCCGCGCCCTGGGCGCCTGGATTGCGAAATTGGAGGCCGACCGGGCGGGTCAGGGTGACGGTGACGAAGCGGGGTTCGCCGATGGCGCCCTCTTCCAGGAGGGTCTTGATTTTGAGGAAGCGGGGCAACATCCGGCGGTAGTAGGCCACCCAGAGGGGCACGCCTGCTTCCTCACATGCCTGGATCATCTCCTGGCATTCCTGGTAGTTCATGGCCATGGGCTTTTCCACGTAGACGGGTTTGCCCGCGGCCGCCGCCATCAGGGTGTACTGCTTGTGGGCATAGGGTGGCGTGGCGATGTAGACCGCGTCCACGTCGGGGTCGCGGATCAGGGCTTCGGCGTCGTCGTACCACTTGGGCACGTTGTGCCGCTGCGCGTAGTCCCTGGCCAGATCCCCGTTGCGGCGCATCACGGCGACCAGGGCGGAGTTTCTGGCCTTCTGGAAGCCAGGCCCGCTCTTCACCTCGGTGACATCGCCGCAGCCGATGATGCCCCAGCGGATGGTCTTCATGGTAGGATCTCCTGTCTGTCTCTGGCGTGGTGTGTGATACCCATTGGTTCGTAGGTCTGGCCTCCTGGCCGGACAGGGGTCTTGCACCGCTGTCACGCAAGGATGCGTGACCTACGCACCATGTATCACGCACCACGTCCCTACTCGTTCCGGGGCAGCCAGACGGCCATCTCCCCCAGCTCCCGGTGGGCCCAGGCGTAGTAGGGGATGGCGGTCAGCGTCCGGTCGCCGAGCTGGCCAGCCAGCACGGTGATGCCGCCCAGCAGGTCGGGCCGGCGCTGCGGTTGCAGCGATACCCCGTCGGGCAGCACCAGGTCGTGGACCCGGCCGCCATGGTCCACTGCCTCCACGCAGTAGACCAGCGGCCCCCGTTCCAGGGCCACCCGACCCCGGTTGTGGACCACCTGGGGATGGCTGGCCACCCGGCGCACCGCCATGGGCAGGTGGAGCGCCACCACGTCGCCCGGCTGCCAGGTGCGCCGCAGCACCGCAAACCCCTTTTCCATGGTGAGGGCTTGCGGCTGGCCGTTGACTGCCAGCTCCACCTGCCCCTCAGGCCGATCCAGGTAGCGGTAGAGGTCGCCGGGCACCGGCCGGTTTCGCGCCCAGCCGGGGATGCGGATGTGCAGGGCAAAGGGAGCCGGACGCTCCGGCCGTACTCTCAGGCGTATCTGCCCATCCCAGGGGTAACGGGTCTCCTGCTCGACCATCACCTGGACGTCGCCGCCCGCTCCTGGAAGGGCCACAGTGGCTCGTCCGGCCACGAAGAGGTTGACGTAGAGCCGATCTTCCGCCTGCGCGTAGACATAGCCGGGCAGGGACGGCAGGAAGCGCACCACGTTGGAGGGGCAACAGGAGCAGTCAAACCAGGGTTGTCGGCCGATGCTGTGGCGGTTGAAGGGAAAGCTGCCGTCGAAGGCCAGGGGATTCACGTAGAAGAAGTGATCCCCGCCCAGGGAGACGCCGGCCAGGAAGCCGTTGTAGAGGGTCCGCTCCAGCACGTCCACATAGCGGGCGTCTCCATGGAGCAGGAACATGCGCTGGTTCCAGAAAATGTTGGCGATGGCTGCGCAGGTCTCGGCGTAGGCCGTGTCGTTGGGCAGTTCGTAGTCCTCGCCGAAGGCTTCCCCCTTGTGGCGGGCGCCGATGCCGCCCGTCAGGTAGAGCTTGCGGTTGACCACATTCTCCCAGATGGCGTCCAGGGCCTGGATGTACGCCTGGTTGTCCGTCAACGTGGCCACGTCGGCCATGCCACAGTACATGTAGCCGGCCCGCACCGCATGGCCGACCGCGGTGCGCTGCTGGGTGACGGGCAGATGATCCTGCATGTAGCCTGGGTCGTCGTGGAGCATGTACAGCTCCCGGCCGTGGGCGTGACCCCGCTCGTCCAGGAAGAACTGGGCCAGGCGCAGGTAGCGCGGATCACCCGTCACCTGGTAGAGCTTGACCAGCCCAATCTCGATCTCCTGGTGGCCTGGCACATCCCGCCGTTTGTCCGGCCCGAAGACCCGGTCGATGAGATCGGCGTTCTTCAGGGCCACGTCCAGCAGGGTGCGCTTTCCGGTGGCCCGGAAATGGGCCACTGCGGCCTCGTAGAGGTGGCCCACATTGTAGAGCTCGTGGTTGACCCGCAGGTTGGACCAGCGGGTCAGCCCCTCCCGGTCCGGGCGCAGCCGATCCAGCCGGCCGGTCCGTTCGGCGATGGTGCGAACGGTGTACAGGTAGCCGTCGGGCTCCTGGGCGGCGGCGAAGAGCTGGATCAGGTCGTCCAGATAGCGGTCCAGGGCCGGATCCGGGTGCAGGCTCAGGGAATAGGCCGCGCCCTCCACGATTTTAAAAACGTCGGAATCGTTGTAATAGATTCCTTCGTGGTCACCTTCCAGGAGGCCGGCGGCTTTGGCGAAGTTGGCGATGCGGCCGGTCTCTTCGCACTTCTGGAAGTCGTACGGGATGGTGACCGTGCGGTTGGTCTCCAGCCGGGGACGCCAGAAGTCATCCTCCAGGGTGACGGCCGTAAAGGGCACCGGCTGCAACTGGTAGCGGACAGGGGTGTGGGCGTTCATGGGGTCCCGGCTCTGTCATCCAGCGGTGGCGCCGCGCAGGGTCTCCAGGCTGCTGGCGGCGCCGGCCAGCAGGAAGCCGGCATCGCTGCCTGCGGTGATGAACTGGAAGCCCTGCCGGGCCCGCCGGACGGCATCCTCCACCGAGCGGCCGGCGATGCCGGGGATCTTGCCCGTGTTGCGGCAGGCCTGCACCACCTTTTCCAGGGCCCGGGCATGCTCCTCCCGCTGGTCCATCTGGCTGGGGGGGAAGCCCAGGGAGAGGGAGAGGTCGGACGGGCCCAGCCAGCAGCCGTCGATGCCGGGCGTGGCCATGATGGCCTCCGCGTTCTCCACGGCCTGGACCGTTTCGATCTGGACGGCCACGAAGAGCTGCTCGTCGATCCAGGTGGGGTAGTCGGCGCCGTAGGCCCGGGCCCGCCCCCAGCCCCAGGAGCGGTTGCCGATGGGGGGGAAGCGGCAGGCTTCGGCCGCGGCTTTGGCTTCCTCCGGCGTGTTGACCATGGGCACCACGATGCCCATGACCCCTTCATCCAGCAGGCGCCCGATCAGGGTGTAGTCGTTACGGGCGACCCGGGCCATGGGGATGGCCGGGCCGGCGGCCATGGCTGCCAGGGCTGCGATGGTGGCATCGTCACCCCAGGAGCCGTGCTGGCGGTCCAACAGCAGGAAGTCGATGCCAGTGTGGCTGAGCAGCTCCGCGTTGAGGGGTGAACCCAGGCCCAGGGAGAAGCCGAAGGCCGGCTTGCCCTGGCGCATGATCTCTTTGGCGGTATTTACTTTCATGGTGGATGGTTCTCCTGCCAGCGTGTGATGGGTGGCGAATGGTGGAGTAGGTGGTAGACGGTAGACGGTAGACGGTAGGTGGTAGTCGGTAGTCAGTAGTCAGTAGACGGTAGTCGGCCGTCTACTGTCTACCGACTACTGACTACCCCACAAAATAAACTTACGCCCGAATGCCCGTCAATGTCAATTCCTGGGAGCGGTGGCAGCTCACCCAGTGGCCCGGCTCCACTTCTTCCAGCCGGGGCGATTCCACCTTGCAGCGTTCCACCGCGTAGGGGCAGCGGGGGTGGAAGTAGCAGCCGGAGGGTGGGTTGGCGGGATCGGCCACTTCGCCCTGGAGGATCACCCGTTGGGCTCGCAGCCGGGGATCGGGCTTGGGCACGGCCGAGAGCAGGGCCTCGGTGTAGGGATGTTTCGGGCGTTCGAACAGGGCTTCTGTCCCGGCCACTTCCACGATCTTGCCCACGTACATGACGGCCACCCGGTCGCTCACATGTTTGACCACGCTCAGATCGTGGGCCACAAACAGGTAGGAGAGCCCCAGCTCCTCCTGCAGTTCCAGCAGCAGGTTCAGGATCTGGGCCTGCACCGACACGTCCAGGGCCGAGACGGGCTCGTCCGCCACGATGAGGGCTGGATTCAGGGCCAGGGCCCGGGCGATGCCGATGCGCTGGCGCTGGCCGCCGCTGAAGGCGTGGGGGTAGCGGTTCATGTACTCGGGCCGCAGGTGCACCATCTCCAGCAGCTCTTCCACCCGCTCCCGGCGCTGGGCCGCGCTGCGCACGCCGTTGACCAGGAGGGGCTCGCTGATGATGTCGAAGATGGTCATGCGGGGGTTGAGGGACGAAAAGGGATCCTGGAAGATCATCTGCATCTGCCGGCGCAGGGGCCGCAGCTCGCTCTTGGGCAGGGCGGCCACGTTGACCGCGTTGCCCTCTTCCGTGTGAAAGCGAATCTCGCCGGAGGTGGGTTTCAGGGCCCGCAGGATGCAGCGGGATGTGGTGGTCTTGCCGCAGCCGCTTTCGCCTACCAGAGAGAGGGTCTCCCCCCGGGCGATGTGAAAACTCACGTCATCCACGGCGCGGACATGGCCCACCACCCGGCGCAACAGGCCTTTGTGGATGGGAAAGTACTTGCACAGGTTGCGAACTTCCAGGATGGGTGCAGAGGGTGATGAACTGACAGTCATGGCAGCGGTTCCGGCTGGTGGTAGAGGAAGCAACTCACCTGCTGATCGGGCCCTGTGGGCTGCAACCGCGGCTCAAAGCGGTCGCATGTGCCGGGCATGAAGTCCGGGCAGCGGGGATGGAAGGGGCAGCCCAGGGGCCGGTCGTACGGGTGGGGGATGGAGCCGGCGATGGTGGCCAGCTTGGTGCGGGGCTTGGCCAGGATGCTGGGGATGGAGCGCAGCAGCGCCCGGGTGTACGGATGTTGGGGCGCGTGGAAAATTTGCTCCACCGGCCCCTGCTCGACCACCTGGCCCAGGTACATGACGGCCACCGTATCCGCCATCTCGGCGATGACTCCCATGTCGTGGGTGATGAGGATGATGGCCAGGCCCTTCTCTTCCTGGAGCTGGCGCAGCAGGTCCAGGATCTGGGCCTGGGTGGTCACATCCAGCGCCGTGGTGGGCTCGTCTGCGATGAGGATGCGGGGATCGCTGGAGAGGGCCATGGCGATCATGACCCGCTGCCGCAGGCCGCCGCTGAGCTGGAAGGAGTATTCGTCAATGCGCCGTTCCGGCCGGGGAATGCCCACCTGGCGCAACAGCTCGATGGCCTTCTCTCGGGCGGCCTTTTTGCTCAGGGGCTGGTGAAGGCGGATGGCCTCGATGATCTGGTTGCCCACGGTGTGAAAGGCGCTGAAGGAGGTCATGGGCTCCTGGAAGATGAGCGCGATCTCGCCCCCGCGGATGGAACGCATCTCCCGGCTGTCCTCGTCCAGGGTGGTCAGGTCGATGGTCTGGCCATGGCCGTTGTTGGCCTGCCGGCGCAGCCAGATGTGGCCGTGGACAATGCGGCCCGGTGGCTCCACGATACGCAGGATGGAGCGGGCGGTGACGCTTTTGCCACAGCCGCTCTCCCCCACGATGCCCAGGGTCTGGCCGGGGTAGAGGTCAAAGCTGGCCCCTTCCACCGCCCGGACGGTTCCTTCATCTTGAAAGAAATAGGTGTGCAGGTTTTCGACAGACAGAATGGGAAGGCCGGATTCACTCATCGGGTCTCACAGTGGCGTGGTTCAGGATTCATGACAGACGGATGGCAAGGGGCGTATCCAGGCGGGCACGACTATCCGTAGGGGTCCGCCGCGTCCCGCAGCCCGTCTCCCAGGAAGTTGAAGGCCAGCACGGAGACGATCACCGGGATGGCCGGGTAAAGCAGCCAGGGGGAGATGGCCACGGCCTGGACGTTCTGGGCCTGCTGCAGGAGGACGCCCCAACTGATGGCCGGCGGGCGCAGCCCCAGCCCCAGGAAGCTCAGGGAGGTCTCCGCGATGATCATGGCCGGCAGGGCCAGGGTGGTGGCGGCGATGATGTGGCTGAGGAAGGAGGGCACCATGTGCCGGAAGATGATGCGCAACTGGCCTGCGCCGGCCAGCTCGGCCGCGGTGACAAAATCCTCGGTGCGCAGGGAGAGGAACCGCCCCCGCACCACCCGGGCCAGGGTGGTCCAGCCGATGATACCCAGGATCAGGGTGATGATGAAGTAGACCCGGGTGATGGGCCACTCCGACGGCACGGCCGCGGCCAGGGCCATCCAGAGGGGGATGGTGGGGATGGAGCGCACGATTTCGATCAGCCGCTGGATGGCGTTGTCCACCGCGCCGCCGTAGAGGCCGGAGAGGCCGCCCAGCAGGATGCCCAGGAAGAGGCTCAGGGCCACACCTGCCAGGCCGATGACCATGGACAGGCGGGTGGCAATCATGAGCCGGGAGAAGAGATCCCGCCCCTGCAGATCGGTGCCCAGCAGGAAGATGCTCTCCTCCGCAGTGGCCCCTTCCACGCCGATCAGGTGGCGGTTGGTGGGAATGAAGCCGAACAGCTTGTACTCGTACCCTTCGGCGAAGAGTTTCAGGTACACCTTGCGGTTGGGGTCCGGCTGGTAGACCCGTTTGAAGGTCACCGGATCCCGCTTGCCGGTGAGGCCGAAGACGTGGGGGCGGAAGCGTCCGTCGTCGAACCAGTGGATGGGCTGGGGCGGCAGCAGGGAGCGCTGGGCTTCCGACTTGTGGGGGTCGGCATAGGCCAGAAAGTCGGCGAAGATGACCACCAGGTAGAAGAGGATCAGGACCACGGCTGCCACCATGGCCAGCTTGTGTTTGCGAAAGCGCCACCACATGAGCTGCCACTGGGTGGCCACGTAGATCCGTTGGGCCGCGTCCACTTCCTGCTGGCGCGGGGCAGGCGCCATGGCCGCGCCGGGATGGGCCGTTTCAGTCATCAGGAGTGTCCCTCCATGCCATGACGGATGCGCGGGTCAATCCACATCAGGATGAGATCCGACACGAAGGTCCCCACCACCGTCAGCACCGAAAGCAGCAGCAAGATGGTGCCCGCCAGGAAGAGATCCTGGGCGATGAGGGCCTTGAAGAGCAGGGGACCCACCGTGGGCAGGCTCAGCACCAGGGAGACGATGATGCTGCCCGAGACGACGAAGGGGAAGAGATAGCCTATCGTGCTGGCAAAGGGGTTGAGGGCGGCCCGTACCGGGTATTTGAGGATGACCCGGGTGCGGGAGAGGCCCTTGGCCTGGGCCGTCACCACGTAGGGCTTGCGCAATTCGTCCAGCAGGTTGGCCCGCATGATGCGGACCACCTCGGCCATGCCCGCCAGCCCCAGGATGATGGCCGGCAGGGGCAGGTGTTTGATCATGTCCCACACCTTGGCCCAGCTCCAGGGGGCCTGGAGGTATTCCGGCGAGAAGAGGCCGCCAATGTTTTGGACGTTGAAATATTTGAAGCTCACATAGAGCACCAGCAGGGCCAACATGAAGTTGGGCACCGCAATGCCGATGAAGCCGATAAAGGTGAAGATGTAGTCGCCAATGGAATATTGGTTCACCGCCGAATAGATGCCGATGGGCAAGGCCAGGACCCAGATGAAGATGATGGCCGCCACCGACACCACCACCGTAGTGGTCATGCGGTCGCCGATCACCTCCCGCACCGGGCGGTTGTACTCCATGGCCATGCCAAAGTTGCCCCGCATCATCAGGCCCATCCACTTCAGATACTGGACGTAGATGGGCTGGTCCAGGCCATACTGGATGCGCAGGGCCTGGGCTTCCTCCGCGGAGAGCACCGTGCCGGTGGCCTGGAGGTTGGCGATGTAGGCGGTGACGTAATCGCCCGGGGGGAGCTGGATGACCACGAAGGAGATGACAGAGGCCGCCCAGATGGTCAAAATCCCTGCCAGAAAGCGGCGAATGATGTAGTCGAGCATAGGCAATCTACCGATTCAGGTCAACGTCTGGCCCAAGCCGGGGGTGGTCTGCGACCGGGTCAAGGGCCGCAGACCACCCCCCATACTTTCAAGACTTCTGCGCCGAGGTTACTGGCCGGCGTCGGTGAAGTAGAAGGTGGCCGGCCGGCTGATGTTGGGCGTCTGGCCTGCCTGGATGTTGAACTGGCGAGAGGGGATGTTGCCCATGTTGTTCTTCACCACCCGCACGCCCATGAACGCACCGGACTGTCCGACGATGCCGATGGTCCAGACTTCGTCGGTGATGATCTTCCAGATCTCCTGGCCGATGGCGATCCGTTCCTCCGGGGTAGCCTTCAGGCCCTGGGAGAACATGTCCAGCACCTTGCGCACGGAGCTGTCCGGTGGGGGCTCGATTCCCTGGGTGCCGCCAGAGGAGTACCAGTTGCCGTAGGCCGGGCCGGTGCCGGAGTTGTTGGCCACGGGCAGGGCGTGGTAGGGGTAGAGGTAGAGCTCATCGGTGCCGTCGTTCTGCCACAGGAACATCTGCAGCTCGTTGGCGGCCCGCCGCTGTTCCACCAGTCCACGTTCCTGCTCCACCACGTTGAGGAAGATGCCGATCTCCGCCCAGTCCTCCTTGACCATCTCGGCCACGGCCGTGAACTGGATGAAGGCGGGGATGGGATTCACCTCCAGCACCAGTCGCTCGCCGTTGTCGGTGCGCAGCCGGTAGCCCTCCGCGTCCTTCTGGTCCAGGCCGATGGCATCCAGCATTTCATTGGCCTTGTCCGGATCATAGGTAGCCCAGAGCGTGCGGTACTCGGGGCCGGGGTTGAAGGGGGAGCTTTCCGCCACCACTGCGGAGCCCGGCGTGCCGATGCCCAGGAAGATCACCTCGTTGATGGCGTCCCGGTCGATGCCCAGGGACAGGGCCCGGCGGAAGTCCACATTGCGCAGCCACTTGCCGATCTCGGGGTCCGCCTCGTAGCTCTGGTTGATCTGCAGGCCGGCGTCCGCGCCGTGTTGGGCCGGGTCCAGGTAGACCCGGTAGTTGCCCGTGGCCGCGTTCTCCAGCAGGACGGGCAGGTTGGCCAGGGCCACGTGGCGGGCCTGGTAGTCATACTCGCCGGCGATGGCCCGCAGGTTGAGCACCTCCAGGTTCTCCGCCAGGGTCATGGAGATGCGGTCGATGTAGGGAAGTTGATTGCCTTCCGTGTCCACGCCGAAGTAGTACGGGTTGCGCACCAGCACCCAGTTGTCGGTGGTGATGGGGTTTTCGGTCTTCCACGGGGTGATGACCGGCAGGTCGGGGTTGCGCTGCCAGGTGTTCTTGTCCTTGAAGAGGTTGACCCAGTTGTCGAAACCTTCCTGGGCCACCAGGGCATCCAGCTCCTCCTGGTCCACAAAATCCGGGTGGAACTGCTGCATGTAGTGGGCCGGGGCGACGCCGCCCATGCCCGTGTTGCCAAAGATGGCATGGCCGCCGAAGACGTTCACCGAGCTGGCCAGCACCTCCAGGAAGAGGCTGTTGGCGAAGGGGAAGGTGAACTTCAGGGTGTAGTCGTCCACGGCTTCCATGGTGGCGCCTTCGTCGATGTTGAAGAAGGGCGAGCGCACGGGGACCAGCTCTTCGTTCTGGTACATGTGCTCAAACCAGAACATGTAGTCCGCCGTGGTCAGGGGCTGGCCGTCGGACCACTTGAGCCCCTGGCGCAGGAAGAGGGTGATCTCGGTGCCATCTTCGCTGATCTCCCAGCCCTTGGCCACGTTGGGCACCAGCTTCGGAAATTCGTCCGCATCCCAGAAGAGCAGGCGGTCGCCGCCGGCTACCCGGTGGCCGTTCTGGCCGTCGGCCGGCCCGGTGAAGCCCCGGCGCCAGGTGCCGCCGTATTTGCCGATCTCGTGCACCGGCTGGATGACCAGGAGGTCGCTCTGGACCGGCAGCCGCTCTTCCACCGGCGGCAATTCACCGGCCGCCACCATTTCGGCCAACATGGGTGCTTCGTTGAACGAGGTGGGATAGGCGGCGGGGTCGGTGACGATTTCCGGCCCCTCGATCTCGCCGATCAGGGTGGCGCCCAGGGGGGCCTCCTCGGCAGGTGCCTCTGCCGCGCTTTCGGCCTCGGCGGCTGTGGGCGCGGGGGCGGCTTCCTCGGCCGCTGGGGCTGCCTCTTCCGCCGGCGGTGGTGCGCTGCCTCCACCGCCACAGGCGGCCAGCAGCAGGCTGAAGACCAGCAGCAGGCTCAGCAGGGGGAGCCACCCGGGTCTCGTCCACTTCGTCATACGGTTCCTCCTTTGACTTTCTTTGACTTTTCGGTTGGGTGTGTTCAATACTTCCAAAAACCCATTCCGCCGCGCGGCTTGGGGAGAGCGGATGGATCCATCCCGGCCATGGAAACGGACGGGCCGCGGATGGTGAACGCCAGGCTGTAAAAGTTTGAATTGGGGAACAATTCAGCCGATGGCCGGCTGTGTTGGCGTGTGGCTCCGCTGGATAGCAGGATCCTCACCAGACGCAGACGGCTTGACCGCAAGGCAGAATACCACAGGCGCTCAGATTCGTCAATTGGGGGGAAAATTTCGATTTTTCAGGTGTAATTCAGAATCGTAGCGGCTCGCCCATTGGACGCCGGTCGCTGTAGGGGCGCTGCTTGCTGCGCCCGCCCACGCCAGACAGGACCGCCAGCCCGGCCATCGTTTTACGTGCCGGGCCAGAGGACCCAGAGGTAGGCCAGATACCCGCCCACTAGCAGCAGCCCCTCCCGGCGGTCCAGGCGCTGCCCACTCCAGAGCAGGGGCAGCAGGACCACCGCATAGGCCACCATCACGCCCAGGTCCAGGCGACTGATCCCCGGTGCCAGCACCGGCCGCACCATGGCCGTGACCCCCAAAATCCCCAGGATGTTGAAGATGTTGGAGCCCACCACGTTGCCCACCGCGATGTCCGACTGGCGGCGCAAGGCCGCGACGATGGAGGTGGCCAGTTCGGGCATGCTGGTGCCTGCCGCCACCAGGGTCAGCCCGATCACCGCCTCGCTCACCCCGAAGGCCCGGGCCAGGGCGATGGCGCTGTTGACCAGCAGGTTGGAGCCGTAGATCAGCAGACCCAGGCCCCCCAGGATGAAGAGCAGATCCCACAACCAGGAAGCGGTGGGCCCCGGAACGCCTTCCTCGAACTCCTGGGCCACGGCGGCGGCCGTCTGTTTGCGGGCCAGGCGAATGTTGAAGGCCGTGTAGGCAATGAGCAGGAGCACCAACACCACCCCCGCCCCCCGAGACACGGACCCCGAAAGGGCCAGCCCCAGGGCCAGCAGGGAGATCCCGATCAGGACCGGCATATCCAGCTTGATGAGGCCCAACTGGATGCGGATGGGCGAGACCACCGCGCTGAGCCCCAGGATCACGCCCACGTTAAAGATGTTGGAGCCCACCACGTTGCCCAGGGAGATGTCCCCCACCCCCCGCAGCGCACTGCTGAGGCTCACCACCAGCTCGGGCATGCTGGTGCCAAAGGCCACCACCGTCAACCCCACCACCAGCGGCGTCAGGCCCAGCCGCCGGGCCAGGGAGGCGCCCCCGCGTACCAGGCCCTCCGCGCCCGCGGTCAACAGGATCAGTCCGACAACCAAAAGAACCAGGTGCAGCGCCATACGCCATTGACCTCCGCCAGTGTGTGGGGTGGATTCGACCCAAATGCCTGATCGCCCATTATAAAGGCGCGGCTGCCTTTTTCACCAATGGAGGCAGGGCGCGAATGCACGTTACAAATGCACGTTACAAATGCACGTTACAATGGAACAGTGGACGCTATGCCATCCGCCCGGCTTGAAGACACAGAGCCGGTCAGATCCCGGGCTGAATCTGCGTGAATCTGCGTCCTTTTTCAGGACAGGGTGCTCCCGCCGCGGCACCCCTCGCGACGCGGCGTCGGCTGAATGGGGTCCTACCCGGCTGGATCCCATTCACGCTTTCAGTGGAATATGACAGACGCGCCGAATCTGGCTATACTGAACGATGAATATATGTCAACTTGTCTTGCGAACTGGCGTTCATGATTGCGTAGGTCCGGTTTCCATACCGGACCCGGGGGCACGTATGGAAACCGGACCTACGCTGCTTTATTTGGGTCCGCAGATGATACAGATACAGTCGTACATGATTTCGACACGGAGTCGGCACCCTCAGATGCCGGACCAGGCGGAACGGAGCCGCATCTGAGGATGCTCACTCCGCAAACAAATGGGCACAATCGTAAAGGGAATTCCCACCACACCATGTTTGTCCTTCATGTCCACTGGCAACCGCCCGCTTCGCCGGATAAGAACGGTCGCCTGATCTTCTGGGCCGAACATGCCCAGACCACACCCGAGCCCGCAGATCGTCGGGTGCGGCGGGCCCGGCCCCACCCCTTCGCCGCCACGGCCGGGCAGGTGCGTGCCCTGCTGGCCCGGCTCACCGGCCTGGATCCCGACGGCCAGGCGCAGACCCTCACCCTGCAGTTGCCCACAGGACGCCGGGGACCCACGCCCTCGCCCGGCCTGCTCCACGACTGGCCCCAGGAGGATACCCGGGCCGGCCTCTCCCTCCGCCCCTGGGAGATCCCGGGCTTTGCACCGGCGCCCGCGGATGCCTGCTTCCAACTGCTGCGCCTGCCCGCCCCCACCCAACTGGACCCGTCCGTCCGCCTGGGGGACACGGTCCGCTTCTGGCAGGCGGCGGCCCGCCTGCTGCTGGAGGCCTTCACCCAGCAGAAGCTGGTGCCAACCCTGGAGGCGGCGAACGAGCAGGCCGGCCCCTACCTGGCCCGCTGGCAGCCCCTGTTGGATGGCCCCCGGGACGGCCCCCGGCTGGCCCAACTGCGGCGAGCCATGCCCCCCCTCTGCCGGGCCGACGCCTCATTTGACCCGACCCTCACGCCGGATCACTTGTTGCACACCTTCCTCAACGCCATGGCCGACGCCCTGGCCCGCCGTTGGGCTCAGGAGAGCATCCCCGTCCCCGTGACCCTGGACGAGCCGGTCCAGGCCTGGCTGAACGCCCTGGGTCGGCAGGATCCCACCGTCCGGGGCTCTTCGGCCCAGTTGCGCCGGTTGCTGGCCAGCCACCGGGCCTGGCTGCGCAACCTCCGGGTGGCCGGCGACCGCCACTTCCGGGTCGCCCTGCGCCTGGAAGCCCCGACTGCATCCCAGGAAGACGGCCAGGCGACCCCCACAGCGGACCGCTGGCGGCTTCACTTCCTGCTCCAGTCCCGGGATGATCCCAGCCTGCTGGTCCCCGCGGACCAGATCTGGCACAGGCGGGGGAGCGCGCTGGAGGCCCTCCCCCATCGCCCCGCGGATCCCCAGTCGCTGCTGCTGACCGGCCTGGGCTATGCAGCCCGGCTCTTCGAGCCCCTGCGCCGGAGCCTGGACGCCAAACGGCCCACCGGCGCCTGGCTTTCCGGCCACGAAGCATACACCTTCCTGCGGGAGGTGGCCCCCCTGCTGGAAGAGAGCGGCTTTGGCGTGCTGGTGCCGCCCTGGTGGAACCAGCGGAGCGCCCGCCTGGGCGTCCGCCTGCGCCTGAAGGGCCAGGGCAGCACCCCCGGCGAGGGCGTGGCATCCGGCCTGCTCACCATGGAAAACCTGGTCCACTTCCAGTGGGAGTTGGCCCTGGGGGGCGAGCCCCTCAGCCGGGAGGAGTTCGAGGCCCTGGTCCGCCTCAAGACGCCCCTGGTGCAGATTCGGGGCCAGTGGGTCCAGCTGGACCCGGAGCAGATCGAGGCCGCCATCCGCTTCTGGCAAAAGAGCCAGCGGGAAGGGGATCTTCGCCTGCTGGATGCCCTGCAGATGGGCCTGGCCGCGGAGCAGGTGGATGGCCTGCCCGTGGAAGGGGTGGAGACCGAGGGCTGGTTCCGGGACTGGATGGCCCATTTCACCCAGCAGGAGCGCCTGGAACTCCTGCTGGAGCCCCAGGGCCTGCGCGCGCAACTCCGCCCCTACCAGCGCTACGGCTACTCCTGGCTGGACTTCCAGCGCCGGTGGGGCATCGGCGCCATCCTGGCCGACGACATGGGGCTGGGCAAGACCATCCAGACCCTGGCCATGTTGCAGGGGGTGAAGGAGCAGGCCGGCCGGCTGCCCGGCCCGGTCCTCCTGATCTGCCCCACCTCGGTGGTGATCAACTGGGCCAAGGAGGCGGCCCGCTTCACCCCCGAGCTCTCCTTCCTGGTCCACCAGGGGCCCAACCGGCTCCAGGGTCAGGACTTTCTGGAAGAAGTCCGCAAGGTAGACCTGGTGGCTACCAGCTACGCCCTGGTGCGCCGGGATGCCGAATTGCTGAAGCAGGTGGAGTGGTTTGGCGTGGTGCTGGATGAAGCCCAGAACATCAAGAACCCGGAGACCCGCCAGGCTCGCATCGCCCGCAGCCTTCCCGCGGGCTTTCGCCTGGCCCTCACCGGCACCCCGGTGGAGAACCGGCTCTCGGAGCTCTGGTCCATCATGCAGTTCCTCAACCCCGGTTTTCTGGGCTCCCAGCGGGCCTTCCGGCAGCGCTTCGCCATCCCCATTGAGCGCTACGGCGACCCGGAGGCGGCCGGCAAGCTGCGTCGCCTGGTCTCCCCTTTCATCCTGCGCCGGGTCAAGACCGATCCCACCGTCATCCAGGACCTGCCGGAGAAGCAGGAGATCAAGGCCTACTGCACCCTGACCGAGGAGCAGGCCACCCTGTACGAGGCCGTGGTACAGGAGTCCCTTCGGGTCATCGAGGAGGCGGAGGGCATGGATCGTCGGGGGCAGGTGCTCTCCATGTTGATGAAGCTCAAGCAGATCTGCAACCATCCCGCCCAGTTCCTGCACCAGCTCGGCGACGGCTACCGGGTCGATGGCGAGGAAAGGCGGAGCGGCAAGCTGGCCCGCACGGCGGAGCTGATGGAGGAGCTGCTGGCCGAAGGGGATCGGGCCCTGGTCTTCACCCAGTTCGCGGAGATGGGCAACCTGTTGCGGGCGTACTTCCAGCAGCGCCTGGGGGTGCCCGTGCTCTTCCTCCACGGGGGCACCCCGCCCCGCCAGCGCCACGAGATGGTAGAGCGTTTCCAGGACGATCCCGACGGCCCGCCCATCTTTGTCCTTTCCCTCAAGGCCGGCGGCACAGGCCTCAACCTGACCCGGGCCAGCCGGGTTTTCCACTTCGACCGCTGGTGGAACCCGGCGGTGGAGGACCAGGCCACCGACCGGGCTTTCCGTATCGGCCAGCGGCAGAACGTCCAGGTCTACAAGTTTGTCTGCGTGGGCACGTTAGAGGAGAAGATCGACGAGATGATCGAGGCCAAAAAAGCCCTGGCCGAGTCCATCGTGGGCAGCGGTGAAAACTGGCTCACCGAGCTCTCCACCGACGAGCTGAAGGAGCTGGTGACCCTGCGCCGGGAGATGCTCGCATGAAGCGAAAGCCGAGTCTCGAATGAGCAGGCAAGGGTGATGAGCCGGAAAGAGTGACGAGGAGGAAAGGGTGAGCGCTTACCGTTATTTCAAACAGACAAGGCCCATCGCAACGGACGAGGGCATCCGGGCCCGCAGCCGTCGGGGCGACTTTGCCCAGAACTGGTGGGCCCAACGCTGGATCCAGGCCCTGGAGCGGCTCACCGATGCCGGCCGCCTGCGCCGGGGCCGCAGCTACGCCCGCCGGGGACAGGTCCTCAGCCTGGACGAGCGGGAAGGCCAGATCCAGGCCCGGGTTCAGGGCTCCCGGCCCACCCCGTACCGGGTGACCATCCGCCTGGATCCGCTGACCGACCGCCAGTGGGAGGCCGTCCTGGACGCCCTGGCCGAGCGGGCCCTCTTCGCCGCCCAGCTTCTGGCCGGGGAAATGCCCCAGGAGATCGAGGAAGCCTTCCAGGCGGCCGGGGTCTCCCTCTTCCCTTCCCGCAGCCAGGAGCTCCACACCGACTGCTCCTGCCCGGACTGGGCAAACCCCTGCAAACATGTGGCGGCCACCCACTACATCCTGGGCGAGCAGTTCGACGAGGATCCTTTCCTCCTGTTCCGGCTGCGGGGGCGCAGCCAGGAGGAGATCCTGGAAGGCCTGCGCCGACGGCAGACCACCGATGCCCCGGCCCTGGCCGAAGAGCCCCTGGCCTATACCGTGGAGGAGGCCGTCCCGCCCCTGGAGGAGTCCCTGGAGCGCTTCTGGCAGCTGGGGGAGCCTCTGGACAACTTCCCCACCTACGTGCGGAAGGCCACCACCCCCATGGCCGGTCTGCGCCGGCTGGGCCCGGCCCCCTTCCTGGATCGGGATCCGGTCGATCTGCTGGCACCGGCCTACCAGGCCATGGCCCAGGCCGCCCTGCAGCTGGCTTTTGGCAGCCAGGAGCCCGGCGGCCAGGAAGATGGGGAAGCGACAAGGGCGGGGCAGTTAAAGATAGAACAGCCCGATGTGGAGCAGCCAGATATGGAGCAATGAGGGTTATGGGTCTGTCTGACTATTTTTCTGAACATTACACCAGCGAGAGGCTGAAAGAGTTCATCAAGTTATTGGGGGGCTCCAGCCAGATCCTGCGCAAAGCGGACCGGGTTCAGTTCATCGTCCAGCATTTGCTGGATCCGGAGAGCCTTCGCCAGATCTGGAAGCAGATGGATGGACTCTCCCGCAAGGCTGTGGCCGCGGCTTATCACAACGATGGGATCTTCGATGCCGAGGCCTTCGTGGCCCAATATGGCTCGCTGCCCCAGCGTCCCAGCTCTGGCCGCTGGCAGTGGTATCGACCGCTCATCCTCTTCGATCTATTTCTGCAAAATGGGCGCCTACACCCCGAGCTGATGCCCCTGTTGGCGGATCTGGTGCCACCGCCGGAGCGCTTTCAGCTCCAGGGGCTGGTCGAAGCCCCCCGACACGACCGGGTCGATGGCGAGACCGCCGAACTCATCCGGGCCGACACCGAGGAAGCCGGGTGGCATGATCTGCTTCTCTTGCTGCAACTGGTGGAGCAGGGGGATGTTCGGCTGAGCAAGACCTCCAACCGCTTGACCCCGGGCTGCACCGAGCTGCTGCTGGGGAAGTTGCTCCAGGGCGATTTTTTCCCGCCGGAGAATCCCTGCAAGTTCGATGAAACCATCCGACCTTTTGGTTTGACCCAATTTGCCATCGGCGCCGGCCTGATCAGCACGGCCAAGAACGGGGTGCTCACCGATCGGGGGCGGACTTTTCTGGTGTACCAGGAGCCAGAGCTGCTGCTGGAAGCGTTTGAGACGTGGGTCGAGCGCAGCTCCTTCGACGAGGTGAGCCGCATCTCTGCCCTGCGCGGGACCCGGGCCCGAGGGGTGACCCTGACTCCGCCGAGCATGCGCCGGGAACGGATCGTGGAGGCCCTCTCCTGGTGTCCCCAGGGCGTCTGGATCTCTGTGACAGATTTCCTGCGGGCTATCAAGATCTGGCAGTTCAATTTTGATATCGAGGAAGGAGGGCTCAGGAAGATTTATATAGGCCAGGGCTACTATGCGAGCCAGTATGGCTACACGGAGTGGGCCGACGATCCCTGGCTGTTGACTACCGGCCTGTACATCATGGCAGTCCTGTGGGAATACCTGGGCAGCATTGGGGCCCTGGATCTTCTCTACCTGCCTCCAGAGAAGGCTTCGTTGCCTGGAGATGCTTACTATTACGATGAAAGGAACTACAGCCGCTACGACGGTCTGTGCTACTTCCGCATCACCCCCCTGGGGGCCTATCTCTTTGGCCAGGCCAGCGAGTATCAGCCCCGGCGACCGGCCGATGAACCTCTCTTCATAATTGGGGCCGACCGTTGCCTGCGTCTGCTTCAGCCGGGACAACTGACCCCGGTGTTGGCGGCTCAACTGGAGCAGATCGGGGAGCCAGTTCAGGAGGGTGTCTATCGATTGGACGAGCAAAAAATCCTGCTGGCACTGGAAGGGGGGATGGCGTTTTCCCTGTTGCAGGATCTGTTGCGGCAACGCCATCAGGGTCCGTTGCCGGCTGAAGTGGAGGAGTGGCTGCACCAGCTCTACGCCAACAGCCGGGCGTTTTCCATTCGATCTCGCGCCCTGTTGATTCGAGCAGGGGCAGAAGAGGTGGAGATGGCGCTGGCCGATCCGGTTTTGGGCAAATTCGCCAGGCGGGTAGACGCCCGCACCCTGGTGATTCCCGCCAGCCAGGAGACCCGTTTCCGCAACCGTCTGCGGGAGTTAGGATATGGCATCCGCTGATTCAGCGGATGCCATTGTTCGTATGCAGCAGAACGATGTGTTACTTGATATTGGCCTTCAGTTCTTCGCGAATCACCTTGCGGAGGGTATCCTCCAGGATTCCGTCCCGGGCGCGAATATATTCCCGCAAAGCTTCATTGATCAGGGTCTGATAGTTGCCGCCACCCGCCTCATGGACCTGGCGTCGAAACCAGTTCAACACGTCCGTGTCAATTCGAATCGTAATGCGGGTCTTCCCCGGAGGAGTTGACGCCACGGCTCCCTGTTTGGCGTTGTCGAAATCATATTCGTTTTCGCTCATAAACCCTCCGTTCCCGTCTCGTAGCCGGGCGTGCTGAAATTAAACGAATATCGTCGCCGCGGTAGGTGTAGACGACTACCAAAACACGGCCGAGAAAATCCATACCAAGGGTCGCAAAGCGTTGCTCATTATCGACGTATTCCTCCTTGATGGTCAAGGCCCATTCATCCTCGAATACGCCGACGGCATCTGCAAAGTCGACGTGGTGTTTTTCCCAGTTAATACGAGCCTTGTCGGGATCCCATTGATAGCCATGCATGGGGGATTGTATGCACAAATAGTGTACGGGTCAAATCGAAAACCGCCAAATCTTTGGAATTCCAAGTTTGTGCACTGTTCTTACGAATTCGCCAACCGCGGATCCAGTACATCCCGCAGGCCGTCCCCCAGCAGGTTGAAGGCCAGCACCGTGATGGTGATGGCCGCGCCGGGGAAGAGCACCAGGTGGGGCGCGCTGAAGAGCTGGTTGAACTCGCTCCCCAACATGGCCCCCCACTCCGGGTCCGGTGGCTGCATGCCCAGGCCCAGGAAGGAGAGCGCCGCCGCGTCGATGATGGCCGTGCCCACGCCCAGGGTCCCCAGTACGATCAACGGGGAGATCACGTTGGGCAGGATCTGGCGGAAGAGGATCCGGCTGTGGCTGGCGCCGATGGCCCGGGACGCCTGTACATACTCCATCTCCCGGGCTGAGAGCACCGTAGAGCGCACCACCCGGGCGTAGGCCGGGACGCTCACAATGGCCACCGAGAGCATGGCGTTGGTCAGCCCCGGCCCCAGCACAAAGGTGATGGCGATGGCCAGCAGCAGGGCGGGAAAAGCCAGCAGGATGTCCATCAGCCGCATGATCACGTTGTCCACCCAGCCGCCCACATAGCCCGAGAGCGCCCCCAGCAGGGTGCCCGTGGCCGAGGCCACCCCTACCACCACAAAGCCCACCATCAGGGAGACCCGGGCCGCGTACAGGACCCGGCTGAAGAGATCCCGCACGTTGCCGTCCAGCCCCATCAGGTGCTGGGGCTGATCCGCCGGGCAGCCCAGGACATGGATGCAGGGGGGCTGCCGCTTACGCACATTCTCGTGCCCCTCCGCCCCGATGAGGACCTGGTTGGGGCCATACTCCGTCAACACCGGCGCGAAGGTGGCCGCCAGCACGATCAGGGTCAAGATCGCCAGCCCCGCAATGGCGGATCGCTCCCGCATCAGGCGGCGCAGGACCATCCGCCACGGTTCCCGGCGGCGGCCCAGATCTAGCTGGCGAGCTTCCGAGCCCGTCTCTCCGGTTCGCCCGGGCACGCCCCTGGTCGGGCGGCCCACCCTCTGGCTTTCCACAGGCGTCGTATCCAAATTTGCCATTTGCGCTACCAATACCTCATCGCAGTCGAACCCGGGGGTCGAGGAAGGCGTAGGAGATATCCACCAACAGGTTGAACAGCACGTAGATGGAGGCGATGACGATGGTGAAGCCCTGGATCACCGGAAAATCCCGGGAGGTGATCGCCTCGTACAGGCTGCGCCCCACCCCCGAAAGGCCGAAGATGGTCTCCGTCAGCACTGCGCCACTCAAGATCGCCCCTGTCTGCAGGCCGATGATGGTCACCACGGGCAGCAGCGCGCTGCGCAGGGCATGGCGAAAGACCACCAGCCGGTTGTGCAGACCCTTGGCCCGGGCCGTGCGGATGTAGTCCTGGCCCAGCACCTCCAGCACGCTGGAGCGGGTCATGCGGGCGATGATGGAGAGGGGGATGGTGCTGAGGGCCAGGGCTGGCAGCAGCAGGTGCTTCAAGGCATCGCCCAGGACCCGCCAGTCCGCGGTGATCAGCGCGTTGAAGACGTACATGTTGGCGACAAATTTCAACAACAAAAAGCCCGGCGTGCTCTGATCCACGTTCCAGCCGAACTGGTCGTAGAAGGGCCGGGAGGAGACGCCGGGGGAAAGCCGGCCGGACGGGGGCAGGGCCAGAGGCGTATCCCGCAGCAACACGGCGAAGCCGTAGATGAGCAACAGCCCCAGGACGAAGACCGGGATGGAAACGCCAAAGTTGGCGCCCACCATGGTGACCACATCAATGGCCGAATTTCGGCGCAGGGCGGAAAGCAAACCCGCTGGGATCCCGATCAGCACGGCAATGAACATGGCCGTCAGCCCCAGCTCGATGGTCATGGGCAGGCGCTCGGCCAGCATGACCGCGATGGGGCGGCCAAAGCGGATGGAGTCGCCCAGATCGCCCCGCAGGATATTGCCCATGTACAGGGCAAACTGGGTGGGGATGGGCTGATCCAGGCCAAATTTACGGTTGAAACGCTCGCAGGATTCCTGGGTGGCCTTTTCGCCCAACATGGCCTTGCAGGGGTCCCCAGGAATCAGGCGCGCCAGGGTGAAGGTCACCAACAAAATGGCGAACAACACCGGGATGGCATAAAGGATACGGCGAATAATGTAGCGGAACATGGCCTTTTTTTATTGCCTTCTATGATTCCCCGGCAAAAGGGGCTCTTGAACAAGAGACGGGCCTTCCCGACCCACCGGGAAGGCCCGTCTCTGAAACCTTACTGGCCTCCCTCGGGGGCGTTCATCAGACCACCCCACAGGTAAGCGTAGTAGTCAAAGCCGCCGGTATTGCCGGTGTGGTACGGGTTGGAGGCGTCGATGCCAGCCGCCCAGGAGGCCACCACGTCGTTGGCGTCCAGGGTGGAGCCATCGTGGAACTTCACGCCCTCCCGCAGGTGGCACACCCACACGGTCAGATCCTCGTTGGGATCACAGGAGGTGGCCAGGGCCGGCTCGGTTTCACCCGAGTCCATCTTGTACTGGAGCAGGGCCTCCACCACCTGCTGGCAGGGCCGCAGGGATTCGCCGTCGGTCTCGTCGGCGCAGTAGAGGCTGATGGGCTCCGCATTCTGCATGTAGACCAGGATGTCCCGGCCGCCGGGGTTGAGGCGGGCGAACTTGGTGGCGCCGAAGGGGGGCACATAGGCGTTCTCCACATCGGCCCGGGCCGCATCCGCGGAAGCCCCGTGGGCGATGGGCACCATGGGCACCAGCTCCTTGATGGCGTTGTTGGCCTGCTCATAGAGGGGCGCCGCTTCCGCCGGGTCGGCAATCTGGGCCGCCTGTTCCAGGGGCTCATAGATCTCCGGGTACGGCTCGCCAAACTGAGGGTTGTTGCGCCCGAAGTGGAAGTCCAGGAAGTTGGTCACGTGGGGATAGTCCGCCCCCCAGCCCAACAGGTAGAAGCCATCCAGCCGCCCATCGGTGGATTCGGCGATGAACTCGCCGGACTCCATCACCACCACCTCGGCCTCGATGCCCAGGTTCTCCCGCAGCTGGTTCTGGATCTCCACCGCCACCAGGGAAGGCTCCGGCAGGTAGACCCGGAAGACATCCCGGTAGTAGATGGAGGTGGAGAAGCCGTCCGGATAGCCGGCCTCGGCCAGCAGCTCCCGGGCCCGCTCGGGGTTGAAATCGTACCACGCCTCCCCTTCACAGCCGTTGGGGATGGAGCAGGGGGTGAAGTGGCTGGCCACTTCCGAGCCCGCGGGGTAGAAGTTGTCCACGATGCGCTGGCGGTCGATGCCCATGGCCACTGCCTGGCGCACCCGGACGTCGTTGAAGGGCTCGAAGGTGTTGGTCATGCCCAGGTAGAAGATGTTGGGATTTTCCGAGGTGATGAGCTGCAGGTTGGGGTCTTCCTGGACCCGCTCGTAGTCGTCCGGGCTGACGTTGGTGATCATGTCCACGGTGCCGGCCTGCAGCTCCAGCAGCCGGGCCGCGCCCTCCTGGTTCCAGCGCAGGACCGCAGTCTCGGCGAAGGCCGGCTCACCCCAGTAGTCGTCAAAGCGCTTGAAGGTGATCTGGTTGCCCCGGTCCCACTGCTCGATCATGTAGGGCCCGGTGCCGATGGGGTGCTCCAGCAGCTCGCCGGTGCCGCCCGTCTGCGCGATCCACTCGGCCGGCTGAATGCCGAAGGGGATAAACGCCACCTTGGCCAGGAAGGCCGGGTCCGGGCTGCAGAGGTTGAACTGTACGGTCAGCGGGTCTACCGCCTCGATGGAGAGGATCTTGCCGCCGTAGTCGCAGCTCTCCGCCGATACCGAAGTGGGGACAAATTCCTCGTGGGCCTCTTCCGCGGTGGCCTCGGCGGTGGGATGTTCCTCTGGCGCCTGGGCCTCGCCGCCCGGTGCCGCCGGGGTGGCCGGTGCACAGGCCGCCAGGAGCCCAAACAGAAGGCCGATGACCAGGAACGTGAGGAGTTTGTGTGGTTTCATACCTTTCTCCTTTTGTCGTTGAACGAAGCCGATGAAGGACTGGGCCACACCACCGCCGGTGGCAGGTGGAGGGCCGGGGCGTAGACTCGGACTGGCTGGCGTAACTGTCACGGCGGAAATTCGGCTGCCCGCTCTCCGCCGGGATCACCCGTCGACGGGCGTCTTGCGACCGGAAGGGGGTGCCATATCTGCCCCAGGCTGGCCCGGGCCAGACATCACAGCGCAAGTATAGCGCAAGGCTCCCACCTTTTCAACCAGGGGAACAGGGGCGGAACCGGCCTCTGAACCTCACCACAGCACCATGGAATCCAGGAACAACTGTTTCAGATCTTCGGGCGTGAAGGGCCGGGGCGTCAACTTGGTGACCCGGTGCTGGGGCAGGGTGCCGGCCACCAGGTCGTCCACGTCGTCGGCGGTGTAACCCAGCGCGGCCAGGCCGTTGGGCATGCCCGTCCGGCGCATGAGGTCGATCAACGCGCCGGCCACCAGCTCCCCCGCGTCGCCGGGGTCCGCGCCCCGGATATCCACGCCCATGAGGCCCGCCGCGTAGAGGTGCAGCTCCGGGTTGGCCGCTGCGGTGAAGCGGAAGACCGCCGGCGCGTTGACGATCACCGCCATCCCGTGGGGCACCATGGGATGGTCCACCGGGTAACCCGGCGGCCGGTACTCCCGCACCATGCCGGCCACCGGGTAGGACATGCCGTGGGGCAGGTGCACCCCCGCGTTGCCGAAACCGATGCCGGCGATGGCCGCGGCCAGGAGCATCTGGCTGCGGGCCTCGTCGTCCTCCGGGTCCTGCACGGCCCGCACCAGGTTCTGGGCCACCATCTCGATGGCCCGGGAGGCCCAGATGTGGCTGATGGGGTTGGCCCCCTGGTAGGCCGGCCGCAGGGCGGGCGACTCTGGCGCGGGGCGCTGGTTGTAGGGCAGCGCGGTCAGGGACTCCAGCGCGTGGCTGAGGACGTCCAGCCCGGTGCAGGCCGTCACCATGCGGGGCAGGGTGCGGGTGTTCTCCGGGTCGATGATGCCCAGGGCCGGCCGCAGGGCCCGGTGGGCGATGCCGGTCTTGGCCCGCATGGCCACGTAGTCGAAGATGGCCACCCCCGTGGTCTCGCTGCCCGTGCCCGCGGTGGTGGGGATGGCGATGAGGGGCTTCAACTTGCCCGGCACCGGCCGCCCCTCGCCGATGGGCGGGTTCACGTAGGCCAGGAAGTCCGCCGGGTAGGTGGCGTAGAGGTTGGCCGCCTTGGCCGTATCCATGCTGGAGCCGCCCCCCACGGCCACGTAGCCGTCGAAGCGGCCTTCCGTGGCAAAGCGGATGGCCTCCTGGAAGGAGGCGTCGGTGGGCTCCACCCGCACCTGGTCGAAGAGCACCGGGTCCATGCCTTCCCGGCGCAGCGCCTCCAGGGTGATGGCCACCGGCTCGCTCTGGGCCAGGTGGGGGTCGGTGACCACCATCACCCGCTTCGCGCCCAGGGCCGCCATGTCGTAGCCCACCTCCCGGGTCACCCCCGGCCCGAACTTGATGCTGGACGTATCCATGGTGAAGGCCGTTTCCAGAACCATACCTCCCTCCTCCAATCCCAATCTTCTTCAATCTTTAATCTTCAACTCCATCAACGTAATCACCTCCCCCCGATACACCCGCTCCTCCACCACGCTCCAGCCCAGATGGGCGTAGAACTGCTGGCGGTCCGGCGTATAGAGGTAGAGGGTGGGCACACCCAGCGCCCGGGCTTCATCCTCCACCCGGCGCACCAGCGCCCGGCCGATCCCCTGGTGGCGTCGTTGGGGCAGCACGTAGACGCTGGCCAGCCACGGCGTCAGGTCCACGCGGTCGGGCAGGTCGTGCAGGACCAGGCTGGCGCAGCCCACCGGCTCCCCATTTGCCAGGGCCACGAAGGTGGTGGGGATGGCCCGCCGCTGCAAATGACCCTGGAGACGGGCCAGGCGATCGGCCAGGGTCTTGTGGCTGTTGATGCGTCCCCACTGCTCGTGGTGCCAGTGGGCCAGGGTGGGGACCAGGTGGGGGTGGTCGGCCAGATAGGTTATCTCGAGCATGGGGTCTGGATGTAGGGTGGTGGTCAGATGGGTTGATTCACGTCACCGTTTCCAGGCAAGATACCCCAACTCCCCCCGGCTGTCAAACAGGGCGGCGGGGCGGGCCTCTGCCCCTGGAATTTCCCTTGCTGGACCACCGGTTGCGTGCTATATTGGCATCGACCTCTTTGCCGGCTCGATTTGAAAACTCGATGGCGCCTGGGCTTGCTGGCCCAGGTGGTCCCCTGCCAGAGGAGAAAGTCCATGTCCCCGACCCATCTCCCGGACAGCTCCCACGCCGAGCCCGTCCCCCTGACCTGCCCTGCCTGCGGCCACGCCTTCCACTTCCAGCTCTGGCTCATCGTGGATGGGGCCGCGCGGCCCGACCTGCTGGAACAGGCCCGAGAGGGCGCCCTGCACCGTGTGACCTGCCCCCAATGCGGTCACGCATGGGAAGAGGACGCGCCCCTGCTGATTTTTACCCCACCCACCGCGGGTGAGGGCGAGGCATCGCCTCACCCCACGGCGCGCGGGATCCCGCCCCTGCTCTTTTCCCCTGCGCAAAGCACCACCGCCGAACAGGACCGGGAGCAGGCCGCCGGGCTGCTGGCCCGCCTGCGGGAGCGCCTGGGCGACGCCTGGCAGGACGAGTGGGTGGCGGACGGCTTGTCAGCCGTTCCCCGGCCGCTGCTACCCCTGGCCCTGGACGATGACCCCGAAGCGGCCCTGCGCCGGCTGGCGGAGCAGATGCAGCGGGAAATCGAGCGGCTGCAGGAGGAGAATCCCGACGCCCACCGCCGGTTGGAAGAGTCCGCCCGCGAGCTTGCAGAGGAGCCGGCAGGGGCGCCGGACCTGGCCTCTCTCCTCCAGGCCTTTATCAACGCCGACACCTGGGCCGAGTCCCGGCGCATCGTCGAGCAGCACCCCGAACTGCTGAGCGACGAGGCCGACGCCCTGCTGGGCCAACTGCTGGACGCCGCCCGTATCCAGGGGGACGACCGCGCCGTGGGCATCTTCGAAGAACACCGCGCCCTGCTGCGCCGTTGCCGGGAGGTGGGGGTGGAGCAAGCGTTCGCCGAAAAGGTAGGGGCGCAGGGCCGTGCGTCTTTACCCCCCGAGCTTGGGGCCATCCTGCAGGAACTGGCCCGGCCGGCCGGGATCCTCGATATGCCCCGCCGGGTGGAGCTGTGCCGTCGCGGCCTTACCCTGACCGATCGAACTACATTGCCGGAACTATGGGCCGCACTCCAGGGTAAACTGGGCAACAGCCTGGCTCAGAACCCGCTCGGCAATCGGGCGGAGAACATCGAGCAGGCCATAGGGCACTACCGGGCGGCGCTGGAGGTGATGACCCGGGAGGCGATGCCGGTGGAGTGGGCGACGACGATGATGAACCTGGCGAACGCCTACCGTAACCGCATCCGTGGGGAGCGGGCGGAGAACATCGAGCAGGCCATAGGGCACTACCGGGCGGCGCTGGAGGTGAGGACCCGGGAGGCGATGCCGGTGGAGTGGGCGACGACGATGATGAACCTGGCGAACGCCTACTATTCCCGCATCCGTGGGGAGCGGGCGGAGAACATCGAGCAGGCCATAGGGCACTACCGGGCGGCGCTGGAGGTGATGACCCGGGAGGCGATGCCGGTGGAGTGGGCGCAGACCGTGAACAACCTGGCGACCGCCTACTATTCCCGCATCCGTGGGGAGCGGGCGGAGAACATCGAGCAGGCCATAGGGCACTACCGGGCGGCGCTGGAGGTGAGGACCCGGGAGGCGATGCCGGATGACCATCGTCGCGTGCAGCGCAGCCTGGCTCGCCTCCACGTCGAGCGTCATGCGTGGGAAGAGGCAGTGACTTCGGCTCGCGCAGCGTTGGAGGTGACCGACCTGCTCTACCGCGCGGCGCCCACGCCCGAAGCCCGCCAGGCGCAACTGGCCGAAACCCAGTCCATGCCGGCTTTGCTGGCCTTCGCCCTTGCTCGCATCGCTGAAAACGACCCATCCAGACTGAAAGAAGCCGTGTTGGCTTTGGAACGTCATCGCGCCCGCTGGTTGGCCGAAGCCCTGGCTCTGCGCACGGAACAACCACCCACCGTGCCCCAGGCGGTGTGGAATGTCTTTGATGGCCGGCGGAGCCGAGTTCGTGAGCTGGTGACCGAGGCGCAATTGCCCGATGGAACGCCGGGAAAGCGCGACTTTCTGATCTTAAGTGAGCTGCTGCGCGCAGCCCGAGACGAACTTGATGCAGCCATCGAGCAGGTCCGGAGATATGCGCCCGACTTCATGCCCGAACCCACCTTCGCCGCCGTTCAGCAGGCCGCCCAGGACGCCCCCCTGGCCTACCTCCTCGCCACCTCTGCCGGCGGCCTGGCCCTCGTCGTGCTCCCTGAAGGTGGGAACGCCGACGGCGTCCTCCCCGTCTGGCTGCCCGATTTGACCGGGGAGCAGGTGCGGCATCATGTGGAAGGTCCCAGCAGCCGCCACTATGGTGGCTATCTGGGTGCCTACTGGCGCTGGCAGCGTAGCCTGCACGGCGAAACGTCGCCCCAGGAGCGCCAAAATGCCCTTGACGACTGGTTGGAAACCTTGAACACCACCACCCGCTGGCTTTGGGACGTGGCCATGGGCCCGCTGATCGCCCGCCTGCACGCAGCAGGGGCCAGGGAAGCTGTATTGGTGCCCACCGGCCTGCTGGGGCTGCTTCCCCTCCACGCAGCCTGGACGCCCGACGACAATGCAGCCACCGGCCGGCGGTACGCGCTGGATGAGCTCCCCCTCCGCTACACGCCCTCCGCCCTGGCCCTGCTGGCCGCGCGGGAAATGGCTGCCCGCGCCCCCGCCGACCGGCTGCTTCAAGTGGTGGAGCCCCAGCCCACCAGTGCCTCTCCCCTGCCGGCCGCCCGTGAAGAAGCCAGGGCCGTGCGCGCTGCCTGGCCCGGCGGGTACACATCCCGCTGGCATGCCGCCGCCACCTGGACGGAAGTGCGGGCCCGGCTGCTGGAGCACACGGTTTTCCACTTCAACGGCCATGCCTTTGCCGGGTGGCAAGAACCCCTGGCTGGCGGCCTCCTGCTGGCCCACGACCGGGTCCTGAGCGTGGCCGATTGGCAGGAACTGGCGGTGCAGATGCGGCTGGCGGTCCTCTCTGCCTGCGAGACGGGCGTACCCGGCCTGGAACTTCCGGATGAGGTGATCGGGCTCCCCGCGGCCCTGCTCCAGGCCGGCTGCGCCGGGGTGGTGACCTCCCTCTGGAGCGTGCTGGCTGTCAGCACGGCCCGGCTCATGGCCCACTTCTATCAAGCCTGGCAGCGCGAGGGGCTTTCCCTACCCCAGGCCCTGCGCCGGGCGCAGATGCGCCTGCGGGATGAGGACGGCTATGCCCACCCCTTTTTCTGGGCCGCCTTCACCTACACGGGGGTGTAAGCATTGTAGGTCCGGTGCAAGACAATCGGCATAAGATTGTGCAAAACCAGGAGAAATCCACCATGACCGACCAGGATGTGAAACGGTTGCGGGAAGTAATGCAGGAAGCGGACCTCACCCCAGAACAGCGGGAGGAGGCGGAGGCGCTGTTGGCACAGGCGGAGGAGGGCGATGAACTGGCCCGCATCAAGGCGCGGGAACTGATGCGCGTGGCGGGCTATGCGCCGCCCCTGGGGGAGGATCCACCCCAGGAGCCCGGTCCCCGCTACGTCTGCCCCCAGGATCCGGCCCACTACGCGGTCTACCTGACGAGCGCCGGCCTGGAGCTCATCTGCCCGGAGCACGAGGTGGCGCTGGTGCCGGACCCTACCGGCAAAGGCTAGCCCATGTTCGGCAGCAAGTTTTGGGACCAGGTGGCTACGGGCGTGGCCCAGCGTTGGGTGGACCGCCTCTTCAGCCCGGCGTTGCTCTTTTGGGCAGGTGGTCTGCTGGCCTGGGCCCAGGCCCACGACTGGGCCGCCGCGGTGGGTCGCCTGCGCGCCGCCACCGATGTGGAGCAGATCCTGCTGGCCGTGGGGGGTATCATAATCGTGGCCGGGTCTGCGGCCGCGGTCGAGCAGTTGCAGAAGCCCGTGCTGCGCCTGCTGGAAGGGTACGGCTGGCCAGCCTGGCTGCTCCGGCGGCGCCGGCGCCAGCTTCGCAGGGGTCGCCTCAAGGAGATGCGGCTACGCCATGCGGCTTTGGGCCAGCGCTTCGCCCAGCTCTCGCCGGAGGAGCTGGCGGAGTATGGCCGATTGGATGAGGAGCTGCGCACCTACCCGGGCGACCGCCGGCTGCTGCCCACCCGGCTGGGCAACCTCCTGCGGGCCGCGGAAGATCATGCCTGGGAGCGCTATGGCCTGGCCACCCGTGCGGTCTGGCCCTCCTTGTGGCTCTTGCTGCCAGAAGCGACCCGGAGCGAACTCGTCGCGGCCCGCCTACGGCTGGACCGGGCTATCGGCCTCTGGTTGTGGAGCCTGCTGTTTTTGGTGTGGACAGTGTGGGTCTGGTGGGCGCTGGTGGTGGCGGTGGCAGGCGCCTGGTGGGCCTATGGGCAGGCCCTCCAGGCCGGTGGCGTCTACGGCGAGCTCTTGCGCGCCGCCTTCAACGTGCACCGCTTCTCCCTCTACGATGCCCTGGGCTTGCGTCCACCGCCTCTGGATCAGGAGCGAAAGTGGGGCCGGCAGCTCACCAACTACCTGGGCCGCGGTTTTCTACCTTGATTGGCCGCCCACTCAACGGGATGGCGCCGGACGCGAGGGGGCGGGCCCCTGTGCCCGCCCGCTGTCCCCAGCCGCGACGGGACACCGATTCCTGTAGGGGCGGGGCTTGCCCCGCCCGATGTCCCCACACCCGGGCAGACGAAGGAATGGCGACGGCTGCGCTATATGTAGGGGCGAATAATTATTCGCCCCTACCGCAGGTGCGGTCTCCGGCCGCACGGTGATGTCGGGGCCGGGTGGCCACCACCGGCGGGCCAGAGACCCGCCCTACGTACCCATGGCGTCCAATCCGCGCGGATAGCGGCCATGTCCCGTCGGGGCGGGCCTCTGTGCCCGCCCGTTGTCGCTTGTCTCGTGAGGTCTCATCGCTGTACAATATGACCCCATCTGAATAGAGATGGACTGGGGAGACTGATGCCATGGAAGAAGCAACCGTTGGAATTCGCGAATTCAAAGCACGGCTTAGCCGCTATTTGCGGCGGGTCAAGGCTGGCGAAACGGTTCTCATCACCGAACGGGGGAAGCCGGTCGGCCGTGTGGTGCCCGTCCAGCCCGGGGCGGAGGAACGCACCCGGACACTCACCCACCTGGGTATGCTCGCCTGGGATGGCCATCATCTGCAAGCCCTCACGCCGCCGGCCCGCCTGCGCCGCCACCCCACTGTGGCCGACTTGCTCCTGGAGGATCGTCGGTGATCCTCTACCTGGACGCCAGCGCCTTTGTTAAGCGGTACGTAGCCGAGGCAGGCTCTGAACAGGTCGGCGAGGCCATTGCACAGGCAGAGCTGGTAGGTACGGCCATGATCAGTCGCGCTGAAGTTGCGGCTGCCCTGGCCAAGGCCATGCGCATGGGAATGCTGGAGATGGAGGAAACCCGTACAGCCTTGCAGATCTTTCGCCGGGAATGGCCTCACCTGGTGCGAGTGCCCATTACAGAAACGGTGGTGGCCCGCGCTGATAGTTTAGCCTGGGAATACGGTTTGCGGGGTTATGATGCCGTTCATCTGGCTTCAGCATTGATCTGGCAGGAGATGGTGGGAGAGCCAGTGACGCTGAGCGCCTTCGATCTTCGCCTCTGGCAGGCCGCGGTCCGGGCTGGCCTCTCGCCACACCCCGATGATCTGCCAGCTCTGCTGGCTTCGTGGCAACGAGCATCGTAGGCTCCACCTCCGCATCCGCCTGATCCGAAGGGGATCGGGCTTCCGTAGGTGCGGTCTCCGGCCGCACGGTGGCGCCAAACCCGTGCGGGCGAAGGGACGGCGCTGGTTCCCGTAGGGGCGGGCCCCCGTGCCCGCCCGATGGTGCCAGCCGCGACAGGACACCCATACCCGTAGGGGCGGCCCCCAGCCGCCCGCTGTCGCCACACCCAGGCACGTGAAGGGAGGACGACGGATGCGCCGTATGTAGGGGCGAATCATGATTCGCCCTGCCGCCTACCACGTGGTGCCGGTTCCCGTAGGGGCGGGCCCCCGTGCCCGCCCGATGGTGCCAGCCGCGACAGGACACCGATTCCTGTAGGGGCGGGGCTTGCCCCGCCCGTTGTCGCCACACCCAGGCGGGTGAAGAAATGGCGCTGGTTCCCGTCGGGGCGGGCCGCCGTGCCCGCCCGCCGCCAGGGCCGGGGCGACCGGTACGCCCACCTGGACGGGCCGGCGATGTGGGGATCAGCCCAGGCTTCGTGTACAATGGAGGGGACATGCTGCATCCCATGCAAACCGGCGGCAAGATCGCCGTCCAACCTGGAACTGAGGCGCATGAACACCTTCGACCACGAAACCTATCTCTCACCGGTGACCTGGCGCTACGGCAGCGAGGCCATGCGCCGGATCTGGAGCGAGGCCGAAAAGCGCCGCCTCCTGCGCCGCTTCTGGGTCGCGCTGGCCACAGCCCAACATGAGGCCGGCCTGGTCTCCGCCGAACAGCTCGCCGACCTGCGGGCCCACCAGGACGACATCGACATCCAGCGGGCCGCCGAGATCGAACGGGAAATCCACCACGACCTCATGGCCGAAATCCGCACCTACGCGGAACAATGCCCCATCGGCGGGTCCATCATCCACCTGGGCGCCACCTCCATGGATGTGGAGGACAACGTGGATGCCCTGCGCCTGCGCCAGGCGCTGGACCTCATCCTGGTGGAGCTGGAAGTCCTCTTGGACCTTCTGGCCCAGCGCATCGACCAGGAGGCGGAGACCCCCGCCATGGCCTTCACCCACATCCAGCCTGCAGAACCCACCACCGTGGGCTACCGCCTGGCCCAGTATGGCCAGGACCTCCTCGCCGACCTCCAGGAGCTGCGCCGGGTGCGGGCCAACCTGCGGGGCAAGGGGCTCAAGGGCGCGGTGGGCACCAGCGCCAGCTACGCCCAGCTCCTGGAAGGCACCGGGTGGACCGCCCGGCAGCTGGAGGAGCGGGTGATGGCCGAGCTGGGGCTGGAGGCCTTCCCCGTGGCCACCCAGACCTACCCCCGCAAGCAGGACTGGCTGGTCCTCAACGCCCTGGCCGGCCTCTGCGCCAGCCTGCACAAATTCGCCTTCGACCTGCGCATCCTCCAGAGCCCACCCTTCGGCGAGTGGAGCGAGCCCTTCGGCGCCCGGCAGGTGGGCTCCAGCGCCATGCCCTTCAAGCGCAACCCCATCCACGCCGAGAACATCGACAGCCTGACCCGCCTGGTGGCCGCGCTGCCCCGGGTGACCTGGGACAACGCCGCGCTCAGCCTGCTGGAACGCACCCTGGACGACTCCGGCAACCGGCGGCTGGTGCTGCCCGAGGCCTTCCTGCTGACCGACGAAGTGGTGCGCCGGGCCCGCCGCCTGGTGGAAGGCCTCAACATCTGGCCCGGCCCCACGGCCCGCAACCTGCAAAACTACGGCGTCTTCGCCGCCACCGAGCGGGTGCTCATGGCCGCGGTGCGGGCCGGCGGCGACCGCCAGGAGCTCCACGAGGTGATCCGGGAGCATAGCCTGGCCGCCTGGCAGGCCCTCCAGGCAGGCCAGGAGAATCCCCTGGTCTCCCTTCTGGCCACGGACCCCCGCATCACCCGCTACGTGCCGGCCACCCAGATCCCGGCCCTGATGGATGCCTCCGGCCATGTGGGCGACGCACCGGAGCGGGCCCGCCAGATGGCCGAAGCCATCCGCGCCGCCCTGGCCGAGCCCCTCCCCCAGCGGGCCGGCTGAGCCCCTGCCGTGACCATGCACGCCACGCCCGAGACCACCCAACTGATCCTGACCGCGGACCCGGACTTCGTGGACCTGGCCCAGGAGGAGCTGCAGCAGGCGGACCCCCAGGCCCAGGTGACGGATGCCCTGGCGCCCGGCGTGCTGCTCGTCCACACCGGGCGCCCTTTCCAGGAGCTGGCCGCGGCCTGGCAAGCCGCACCCCCCATCTTCGTCCGCCACATCTGCCCGGTCCACGTCAGCCTGCCCCTCCAGGGCGACACCGGGGACCTGGAGACCCTGGCCCTCTACGTGGCGGGTGAGCTGGCGCCGTGGATGGATCCGGCCCTGCCCTTCTCGGTGCAGACCCGGGTGCTGGGCCCGCTGCCCTACAAGCCCTTCGACGTCAACAGCCGCCTGGCCGAGACCGTCCAGGAGGTGGCCGGCGCGCCGCTGGATGTGCGCGCGCCGGTCCAGGTGCTGTCGGTGGTCTGTGTGGCAGGGGAAGGCGGGGTCGCGCCCCGGGCCTACCTGGGCCTCTCCCTGGCCGCGGAGAACCTCTCCGACTGGGCCGGAGGGATGCGCCGCTTCAGCCGAGAACCGGACCAGATCAGCCGCTCCGAGTTCAAGCTGCTGGAGGCGCTGGAAGTCTTCCAGATCCCTTTGACGCCCCGGGGCGTGGCCCTGGATCTGGGCGCGGCGCCAGGGGGGTGGACCCGGGTGCTGCGCCAGCATCAGCAGTACGTGACGGCGGTGGATCCCGGCGAGCTGGACCCCCGGCTGGCGGCAGATCCCGCGGTGCGCCACAAGCGCATGACCGCCCAGGCCTACCTGGCCGACGATCCGGATCGGTTCGACATCATCGTCAACGACATGCGCATGGACGCCCGGGATTCGGCCCGACTGATGGTGGCCTATGCCCGCCAGCTCTACCCGGATGGGTGGGCGCTGATGACCCTGAAGCTCCCGGCCCGGGGGCGGCGCCAGGTCCTGGACCACGCGCTGAAGATTCTGCGCCGGGCGTACACCGTGGCCGGGGCCCGGCAGCTCTTCCACAACCGCAGCGAAATTACCGTCTATCTCCGCCCCCGTTCGTGATGGGGCCCTGAAGGAGCAGTTGGACTATGCGACTGGGCGTGCTCGCGGACATCCACGGCAACCTGCCCGCCCTGGAGGCGGTCATCGCCGAGCTGGAACGGCTCCAGCCTGACCATATCCTCCTGAACGGGGACCTGATCAATGCCGTGCCCTTCAGCGCAGCCGTGATTGACCGGGTCCGGGAGTTGGGTTGGGTGGTGGTGCGGGGCAACCACGAGTTTTACTACCTGGACTATGTCTCGCCCCAGGCCGGGGTGGAGTACCAGGACCCGGCCCGCTGGGGGCAGCTCCACTGGCTGGCGGCCCAGCTGACCCCGGAGCAGGGGGCCTACCTGGCCATGCTGCCCGATGAGCGCACCCTCTATCTGCCCGACACCGCGCCGGTTCGGGTGGCCCACGGCGTCCCCGGTCAGAATCGGGTCGGCTTCCACAGCCAGCAGCCCGCGGCCGAGATCGTGGCCGCGGTGGCCCACGTGGCCGAGGAGACCCTCATCTCGGCCCACACCCACGTCCAGGTGGATCGCCACGTCTACCTCCACGCGGACATGGTCCAGGATTTCCTGGCCGATCCCCACCCCAACCGGTTCACCTGTCCCAACGGGCCGCGACACTGGCATGTGATCAACCCGGGGAGCGTGGGGTTGCCCCTCAACGGTGACCCCGCGGCCCAGTTTGCCATCCTGGAGAGTGTGCCCGAAGCAGTGGAGCCGGGCGGCTGGCGGGTGACCCATCACCGGGTGCCGTACGACCGTCGGCCGGCCCTGGCTGCCTACGAGGAGAGCGGCATGATGGAGGCGGGCGGCGTCATCACCCGGCTCTTCTACTGGGAGCTGGTGACGGCGGAGCCGGAGATCATTCTCTTTTACCGGTGGGCCCGGGAGCGGGGCATGGAGCCGGACGAAGACATCGACAGCACGTTCGCGGCCTATGTGGCGGCCACGGGGCGGGACGGGTATGTGCGGGCGCGGGATCCGTTGTGGGGGATGAGGGGATTGGGTGATTAGGGGGCCTGGTGATTGGGAGCTTGGGGGGATGGGGTGGTGATTTGCGTGTAGTCATGGCGGAGTTGGGCCAGGTGGTCGGGGTCGATGGGGATGTCGCCGTAGTGGACCTGCATGTAGGCGGCGGTGATGCGGGCCAGCCGTTCCTGGTGGCCGGGGAAGGCCTGGCAGAGGGTGGGCAGGTAGTCGTCCGGCGATTGGGCGGGCCGGCGGGGGTAGCCCCGGCGCCGGGCCAGGCGGGTCAGGTTCGCGTAGATGTTCTGCACGGAAAGGGCCGCCAGCAGGCCGGAACCCAGGCCGAAACGGCGCAGCAGCCGCCACCAGGCCTGGAGTCGGGCCAGGCCCTCGCCCAGCCGGCCCGGGCTGAAGGAGAGCTCTTCGGCGGCCATCTCTTCCTCGTCCTCCGCCGGGGCCTCCCGCTGGATGCGCATGAAAAAGAGCCAGACCAGGGCAAAGGCCAGGAGCAGGATGCCCGCGGCCAGGCAGTAGCCCAGCCAGTTCCACGCCTCCACCAGCTGCCCCAGGGTGGGGGCGTTCTCCGGGCCGAAGGTCGTCTCCCCCACGGGTTCCAGTGCCGGCAGTTCCCCCATCAGGCCTCGCAGGTAGGCCACCAGCCCCTCCAGCGCCGGCGATAGCAGCACGAAAAGCAGCCACAACAGCCGCAGCAGGATCCAGCGAAGGGCTTCCCACACCGGCGCAAACCAGCCCAAGAAGGCGCCCAGCCGGGCCGGCGTGTAGAGCCGGGTCAGGGCCAGGGCGGTGGCCAACACCAGGGCGATGGCCACCGGCAGGGGCCAGAGCTGGCTCCACGAAGGTCCGCTCCCCCGGCTCTGGCCAGCGGCCAGGGCCTTCTCTTCCATGCGGGCCAGGGCCACCGCGGCCAGGCCCAAGGCCCAGAAGAGGACGAAGCCCTGCAGGGCTACCCCGGTGGAGGTGGGCGTCCAGGCGGTCAGCAGGCCGTTGCCCAGGATGGCCAGAAGCATGCCCAGGCGGAAGCTGACGCCCACGCTGAAGAAGCTGAGCTCCCGGCCGCTGGCCATGGCCACCCGCAACCAGAGGAAAAAGTTGGCCACCACCAGGGCCAGCTCCGGCCGCAGCCGGCGGGCGAAGCCGAAGATCGCCACCCCGGTGTGGCGCAGCCACGCGAAGTCCAGGGGCGGGGCCAGGGGATAGAGCAGCAGGCGAATGCTGGCCAGGGTGGCCAGCCCCATGCCGCCCAGCAGGACCAGGTCCCGCCAGGGCGACGGCAGACTGGACCGGTTGAGGAGGTCCGCGGCCAGCATGTAGGCCAGGAGGCCGCCCCAGAGGCCCAGGAAGAGCGCTGCGTGGCGGGCCGGTTCGGGCAGGCCAGGGAAGGGAGGCCCGCTGGCCGCCTGTTGCCAGAGGAGCAGCCAGAAGGGGGCAAACCAGGCCGCGTCCATGCCGGCCAGCGCGATGAAGATGAGCCGATGGCGGGGATGGCCCAGGATCATGGTCGGGACTCCGTCGCCAGATCTACCCGCACCGGCGCCACCCAATCCTCCACCAGGTGGGGCAGGTGGTAGATGTCCACGCCGGGGAGCAGTGTCCGGGGGGGTTCTGCCGCCAGGGTGAAGAGCACCAGCCGGCGGCCCGCCGCGGCCAGCTCCTGGAGGGTGATCAGCAGTTCGTCGTGGACCACGGCCGTTACCACGGCCAGGATGGCACCCCAGGGCAGCTGCCGCGCCTGCTCCATCAGGAGTTGCTCTATGGGCTGGGTGGCAAAGGGCGTGACGGCGGCCAGCATCTCCAGCAGCAGGGTGAGCTGGTTCGGGTTGCGGCTGGCCGGTACCCGGATGGGCTGGTCGCTGCCCGGCAGGGCGCCGTTGGCCACCAGGCCCGTGGCCAGCCGTTCCTGGTCGGCCAGGGCGGCCAGGCTGGCCGCTACGCTGATGGTGCGCTCCTGCAGCTCGGGGATGTAGCCATGCCAATGGCGGGGCAGGGTGGTCACGTTCAGGAAGAAGATCACCAGGGGTTCCTCGGCCGGCTCGTAGACCCGGCTCTGCATCTGCTGGAGGCGGGCGGTGGCCTTCCAGTGGACCCGGCGCAGGCTGTCGCCGGACTGCCATTCCCGGGTGCCTGCGGTGCGCAGGGGATCTTCGAAGAGGGGGTTGGCCGTGCGCACCGCGCCGAAGGGGTTTTTGGTGGGCAGGCGCAGGGCCTGGGCCGGGTAAAGGCGGGGGTAGACGATGAGCCGTTGCTCGCCTGCCACCAGCCCCCGGCGGTTGAAGAAGCCGAAGCCGTCGCCGGTGGTGGCCACGGCCGGGCCGTAGCGGTGAAATCCCCGGCGGCTGCACTGCACGGTGAATTGGCGCACCGCCTGGCGGTAGGGGCCCAGGCTCCAGAAGGTGTTGAAGTCGGCCTGATGGGTGGTGGGGTTGTAGTCCAGCTCCACCTGGGCCACGGGCAGCTCGGGCGGGAAGCGATCCCGGACTGCGATCCAGGGGAGGGGCAGCCAGTGGCGGTTGTGGAGTTCCAGGGTCAGGGTCACCGTTTCGCCCTGGAAGGCCCGCTCTTCGCTGAAGCGGCGCCGGTAGTGCAGGCCGTTCAGGCTGGCCGCAGCCCAGAGCCAGCTGCTGCCCACCACCACAAAGAGGAACACCGCGGCCATGGTCAGGAAGGTGTGGTCCAGGGCCAGGCCCAGCAGGGTGAGGAGCAGGCCCAGGACGATCCAGGCGTCGCTGAACTGGGTATCCTTGCCGGTGTCCAGCCGGCGTCCCTTGGGAAGAAACGGCCAGGTTGACATGATCTTTCCTATTGGGGGCGTGGTGCGTGAAACACGGTACGCTCCACGCAGCACGCTATTGCACCACCGGCACGGGCACAGTCTCGGCGATCTCGTCCACGATCTGGGCGGGTGTCCGCCCCCGGAGCCGGATCTGGGGGCTGATGTGGATGCGATGGGTCAGCAGGGGGCGGCAGAGGTGTTGCACGTCGCTGGGGATCACGTAGGGGCGACCCCGGAGCGCGGCCAGGGCCTGGCTGGCCCGGAAGAGGGCCAGGCTGCCCCGGGGGGAAACTCCCAGGCGGACGGCTTCGTGTTCGCGGGTGCGGCGCACTACCTGTAAAATATAGTGTAACAGATCTTCAGCCACGTGGACCCCGCGCACCTCCTCCTGCAGCTGTCGCACCTGCTCCATGGTGGCCACCGGCTCCAGCCCGGCCATGGGATCCTGGCGGCCGTGGCGCAACAGGATCTCCCGCTCTTCTTCCAGAGAGGGGTAGCCCAGGGCGATCTGGAGCATGAAGCGGTCCAGCTGTGCCTCGGGCAGGGGGAAGGTTCCCTCCAGCTCGATGGGGTTCTGGGTGGCGATGACCATGAAGGGCGGGGAGAGGCGATAGGTCTGGCCGTCCACGGTGACCTGGCGCTCCTGCATGGCCTCCAGCAGGCTGGACTGGGTGCGGGGCGTGGCCCGGTTGATCTCGTCGGCCAGCAGGATCTGGCTGAAGACCGGGCCGGGCCGGAACTCAAATTCCTGGGTCTTCTGGTTGTAGTAGTTGATGCCCGTCACATCGCTGGGCAGCAGGTCCGGCGTGAACTGGATGCGCGCGAAGCTGCCGTCCAGGCTGCGGGCCAGGGCCTTGGCCAGGGTGGTCTTGCCGATGCCGGGCACATCTTCCAACAGCACATGGCCGTCGCAGAGGAGGGCCACCAGCAGCAGCTCCACCACGGCCTCTTTGCCCACCATCACCCGGGCGATATTCGACTGGACTATCTCGGCAAATTGGGCGCAGTTCATGGTGGATGAGCCTTCCACTGTCCGGGCAGGCGCTTGCCCGGATGGATTGGATTCTTCTGCCAGTCTAGCGCCAAAGGGAGAGCCGGTCAACTGCGGTGGCCTGGGAATTTGTCCACCCAATTTGACACTCCTGGGGGGGCAACCTATAATGAGCTGGTTTATGGAAAAGTACCGTCCGCACAGCCAAGCTGGAGCAAAATAGATTATGCGGAATAACACGATAGTCCTGGTACTGGTGATTCTCCTCTCCCTCTTCGCCCTGTACATCGTGCTTCCCGTGCCCCATCCGTCCTGGCTGGAGCGCACAGGCGCGGCGGGTCAGTCCGACAGCCCCCTGGGGTTGAAGCTGGGCCTGGACCTGCAAGGCGGTACCCAGGTTCTGCTGGAGGCCGACCTGCCGGAGGGCCAGACGCCCCCGGAGGGCACCATGGACACGGCCAAGATCATTGTGGAGAACCGGGTGAACGGCCTGGGCGTGGCCGAAGCCGTGGTGCAGAAGCAGGGGGAGAGCCGGATCATCGTGGAGCTGCCCGGCGTGGATAACCCGGACCAGGCAGTGGAGACCCTGCGTTCCACCGGCCAGCTGGAGTTCGTGGATCCCGGCGGCGCGCTGTTGCGCCAGGGGATGATCATCAACACCACCAACCACCCCACCCTGGCCAAGGACCTCAAAGCGGAGATCGACGCCGGCAACGCCCCGCCCGCCGATATCCCCTACCCGGACCAGGTCTTTCAGACGGTCATGACGGGTGAGATCCTGCGTAACGCCGTGGCCACCCAGGATCAGTTCAACCAGTGGCAGATCAACTTCGAGTTGACGGGCCAGGGCAGCGAGCAGTTCTACGAGTACACCCGTCAGCACATCGGCCAGCCCCTGGCCATCGTCCTGGACGGCCGGGTGCTCTCCGCGCCCACCATCCAGGCCGCCATCCGAGACAGCGGCGTGATCACCGGCCAGTTCACCCGGGAAGAAGCCGAATCCCTGGCGGTCCAGATGCGCTACGGTGCCCTGCCGGTACCCCTCAAGGTGATCGACATCCGCACCATCGGCGCCAGCCTGGGGCAAGATTCGGTGGCCCGCAGCCTGCAGGCCGGCATCCTCGGCATCGTCTCCGTGCTTCTGTTCATGTTGCTGCTCTACCGCCTGCCTGGCCTCCTGGCCGACGTGGCCCTGGTGATCTATGTGATTCTGAACCTGGCCCTCTTCAAGCTGATCCCCGTCACCCTGACCCTGGCCGGGATCGCCGGCTTCATCCTCTCGGTGGGCATGGCGGTGGACGCCAACATCCTCATCTTTGAGCGGATGAAGGAGGAGCTGCGGTCGGGCCGCACGGTGCGCCTGGCCGTGGAGGCGGGCTTCAGCCGGGCGTGGCCGGCCATCCGGGATGGGAACCTTTCCACCCTGATCAGCTGTGCCGTCCTCTACTGGTTCGGCAATACCTTCGGCGCCAGCGTGGTCAAGGGCTTCGCGGTCACCCTGAGCATCGGTGTGGTGCTCTCCATGTTCACCGCGGTCTTCATCACCCGGACCTTCATGCGGGCCTTCCTGTCCGGTGGCGGTCAGAAGTTGCTGGAATCGCGCACGTTGCTGAACTATTAACATTGGTTCCTCTACCCCAAATGTGCGCTACCCACCCCGACTTCACAGGGAACCAGGCAAGTTGGCACACATTTGGGAGATGAGCCTTAGCATTCAGATTCGGGAGACCGAGCGTATGTATGCCATCGTGGAACGACGGGGGCTGTGGTTTACCATCTCTGCCCTGTTCATCCTGCCCGGGATCATCTTCATGATCTGGTCCATGGCGACCCACGGCACCCCCTTGCCCCTCAGCATCGACTTTACCGGCGGAACCCTGTGGGAGATCCGTTTCTCGGAGCCGGTTGCCCCTGCCGATGTGCGCAAGATCTTTGTGGATGCCGGCTTCACCGACACGGCCGCCTTCAACGTGGAGGATGACCGCACCGTCCAGGTTAAGCTGAAGAGCATCGACATCGAGACCAAGACCCAGCTGGCGGAGGCCCTGACCGCGCGCTTCGGCCCCTTCGAGGAGCGGCTGTACCGCAGCATCGGCCCCACCATGGGCAGCGAAGTGAGCCGGGCCGCGCTCATCGCGGTGGTGGTGGCGTCGGTCCTGATCCTGATCTACATCGCCGGGGCCTTTCGCCAGGTCTCCCACCCCCTGCGCTACGGCACCTGTGCCGTCATCGCGCTGGTCCACGACGTCCTGGTGACCATCTCCTTCATCGGTGTCATGAACCTGATCGCCGGCTGGGAGGTGGACGCCCTCTTCCTCACCGCGATCCTGACGGTGATCGGGTTCAGCGTCAACGACACCATCGTGGTCTTCGACCGCATCCGGGAGAATCTGCGCCGCTATCGCAACGAGCGCTTCGCCACCGTCACCAACCGCAGCCTGATCGAAACCCTGCAGCGTTCCATCGCCACCCAGGTGACGGTCCTGCTGGTGCTGGTGGCCATCCTGGTCCTGGGCGGGGCCAGCCTGCGCCAGTTCATGGCCACCATGATGGTGGGCATGATCTCGGGAACCTACAGCTCCATCTTCAACGCCACCGCGCTGCTGGTGGCCTGGGAGGAAGGCTCCCTGCTCCACAAGGGGAACGATACGGCTCCCCTGGCGGACGGACGGCAGGTGCTGGCGTAAATTGACCGTGGAAACGGCGGAGCGTGTGGCTTCGCCGTTTTTGATTGGCGCCCCCGGCCGAAGACGACCACATCGGGCGCCCTGAGGCCGGCCCTGGTGTCGGCTAGAATTGATCGACAACCTCTGATATGCACCTTCAATCTGAAGAGATCCGGCGGGAAACCGCCTCCAGCCTGCCCACCGCCATGCGCGCCCTGACGTTGACAGACGGTGGCCCCGTTTTGCGCACCGATTATCCGGTGCCCACGCTGCAGCCGGGCGAGGCCCTCATCCGGGTGCGCCTGGCCGGCATCTGTGGCACCGACCTGGCCCTGCTGGCCAACTACAAGGGCGGCTTCCGGGGCGTGTTGGGCCACGAGTTTGTGGGCGAAGTGGTCGCTGCCCCCGACGATCCCACCTGGGTGGGTCGCCGGGTGGTCGGGGAGATCAACGTGGGCTGTGGCCGCTGCTCCTGGTGCCGCCACGGCCTGGAGCGCCACTGCCCCAACCGGCAGAGCATCGGGATCCTGGGGCGGGACGGCGCCTTCGCCGACTACCTGGCCCTGCCCCTGGCCAACCTGCACCCCGTCCCCGATGACCTCCCCGATCAGGAAGCTGTTTTCACCGAACCCCTGGCCGCGGCCTGCGAAATCCTGGAGCAGATTCAAGTGACGCCCAACAGCCGGGTGTACGTGCTGGGGGACGGCCGCCTGGGGCTGCTGGTGGCCCAGGTTCTGGCCCTCACAGGATGTGACCTCACCGTGGTGGGCCATCACCCGCAAAAGCTGGCGGTGGTGGCGGCCATGGGCATCCAGACCTGCTGCATCCAGGGCGACCAGGTGGATTCCTTCCTCCAACCCCGCTCTGCCCACGTGGTGGTGGAAGCGGTGGGCTCGGCCCGGGGCTTTGCCCTGGCCCGGCACCTGGTGCGGCCCCGGGGGACCGTGGTGCTGAAGAGCACCTTCCCGGGCGCGCCGCCCGCGGTGGATCTGAGCGACCTGGTGGTGAACGAAATCCGCCTGGTGGGCAGCCGCTGTGGCCCGTTCCCACCGGCCCTGCGCCACCTGGCCCGGCGAACGGTGCAGGTGGCCCCCCTGATTCACGACCACTTCCCCCTGGCGGAGGGGCTGGCCGCCCTGGAACGGGCCGGGCAGCGGGGCGTCCTCAAGGTTCTCTTGTCGTTGACGTAATTCAGGATCCATGCCTGGTGGGGCATGGTTGAAGCGAGAGGAGTTTTTCAATGGCGAAAAACGAAACGATGGAAGGACGCAGCGACGCGTCCGCTGGCGATGCGGCTCAGGTCATTGACCGCCAGGCGCAACCCAGGGTGGTCACCACGCCGCCCCCCGGCGATCGATCCGCCGAGCTTCCCCGGGCCACCGCCTACGAGGTCGCCCAGGCCCAGTTCAACATGGTGGCCGATTTCATGGATCTGGACCCGGATCTGCGGGCTTACCTCTCCCGCCCCCAACGGGAGCTCATTGTCCACTTCCCCGTGCGCATGGACAGCGGCGAGATGCGCATTTTCACCGGCTTCCGGGTCCATCACAACACCGCCAAAGGCCCCACCAAGGGGGGCATCCGCTATCACCCGGACGTTACCCTGGACGAATGCCGCGCCCTGGCCATGTGGATGACCTGGAAATGCGCGCTGATGAACCTCCCCTACGGCGGCGCCAAAGGGGGCGTCATCGTGGATCCCCACGACCTGAGCCGGGGGGAGCTGGAGCGGCTGACCCGGCGCTATGCCACCGAGATCAGCTTCTTCATTGGCCCGGAGCGGGACATCCCCGCGCCGGACGTGGGCACCAACGCCCAGATCATGGCCTGGATCATGGACACCTACTCCATGCACCGGGGCTATTCCATCCCGGCGGTCATCACCGGCAAGCCGGTCAGCATCGGTGGCACCGTGGGCCGGGAGTATGCCACGGGCCTGGGCATCACCTACGTGACCCGGGCCGTGCTCAAACAGCGCTTTGGCCGGGGGCTGGAGGACATTCGGGTGGCCATCCAGGGCTTTGGCAACGTGGGAAGCTGGACGGCCCTCAGCATGCACGAACGGGGCGCGCGGGTGGTGGCCGTCAGCGACCGTTTCGGCGGCGTCTTCAATGAGAAGGGGCTGGACATCCGCCACCTGATGCGCCACGTGCAGGAGACGGGCAGCGTCACGGGCTTTGCCGGCGGGGAGCCCCTGAGCAACCGGGAGCTGCTGGAGCTGCCCGTGGATGTGCTGGTGCCGGCCGCGCTGGAAGGGCAGATCACCCGGGAGAACGCCCCGCGGATCCAGGCGTCCCTGGTGGCCGAGGGCGCCAACGGCCCCACCACCCCCGAGGCCGACCGCATCCTGGAAGAGCGGGGTATCCTGGTGATTCCGGACATCATCTGCAACGCGGGCGGCGTGGTGGTGAGCTACTTTGAGTGGGTCCAGGGCCTCCAGTCCTACTTCTGGAACGAGAGCGAGATCCGGCGGCGCATGGAGCAGACCCTGCTGGACAACCTGGAGGCGGTGATCGGTGTCACCGTGCGTCGGGGCTGCAACCTGCGCACCGCGGCCTACGTGACGGCCATCGAACGGATTTCCGAAGCGGTGCGGGTGCGCGGGTTTTATCCGTAGCCGGGGGCTGTGCTATCATGCCTGGCATGAGCAACGACCTGCGACGCAAACTTCTCCTTTCCCTGGTATTCGGGCTGCTGGTCTACGTGGCCCTGGCCCTCTACAGCGACTGGCACCAGTTGACCGCCGCCCTGACCGATTTTCCCTGGATCTGGCTGCCGGTGGCGGTGGGCCTTACCCTGGTGAACTACGTGGGGCGGTTGATCAAGTGGCAGTGGTATCTGAGCCTGCTGGGGGTGGAGATCCCCCGGCGGGACAGCGCCCGCATCTTCGGCGTCGGCATGCTCATGGTCATGACCCCGGGCAAGGCCGGCGAGTTCCTCAAGAGCTACATGGTGAAGAACGTCACGGGCACGCCCATGAGCGTGACCGCACCGGTGATCCTGGCCGAGCGCATGACTGACGGCACGGCCATGTTGATCCTGGCCAGCGTGGGGCTGTTCGCCTTTCCCAACCCCACCGCCCGGCTGGTGGCTGCGCTGGTCTTCGCGGCCTTCCTGACCACCATTGCCGTCATCCAGATCCGGCCGCTGGCCCTCTGGTTCCTGTCCCTGGGGGAGCGCCTTCCCCTGATCCGCCGTTTTGCGGGCCACCTGCATGCCTTTTACGAAAGCAGCTACCTGATCTTTCGGCCCCGCAACCTGCTCATCTCGCTCCTGATCGGCGTGGTGAGCTGGGCCGCGGAAGGGGTGGCCTACTACGTGGTGTTGACTGGCTTCGGCGCCCCTCCTGGCCCGCAGACCCTGCTGATCGCCATCTTCATCTTCTCCATCAGCGCCGTCATCGGCGCGGTGATCGCCATGCCCGGCGGGCTGGGCGGTGTGGAAGGCAGCCTGGTGGCCCTCAGCGTCCAGACCCTGGGGATGTCCACTGCCCCGGCCACGGCGGCGGCCCTGCTGGTCCGCTTCTGCACCCTGTGGATGGGGGTGCTCATCGGCGTGGTGAGCTTCTCCCTCTGGCCACAACTCCTGGCCGGTGCGGAGCAGGCCCGAAGGCCTTCCCTGGCCCCGGCGGCAGAGACGGAGACATCGGCCTGATTTCGTCGCCTTTCCTGCCCGTTCCTGGCCTTCGGTCGCTCTCCATGAGACCGCAGATGACTGGGCCGCAACAGGATTGTTTGTTTCGTAGAGGCGCAGGGAACGCAGAGCTTTTCTGGCGAGAATCTCTGTGTTCCTTGCGCCTCTACATTTTTCAGGTCCCTTTGACCGTGGGGTCACCCATGGACTCGACCACTGACTCGAGCGGAGCACAACGATGACGACACAAGTGTATCTGAATGATTGGGAAAATCCGCAACTGGTGGCGCGTAACAAGGAGCCGGGCCACGCCACCCTGATCCCCTTCGGCGATACGGCCACCGCGCTGGCAGCCTTCGCTGCGCCGACCCTGGACCGCAGCGCCTCCCCCTTCGTGCGCTTCCTGGACGGCCAGTGGCGTTTTCACCTGGCGCCCAACCCGGCCGCGGCGCCGGCCGACTTCCACGAGCCAGACTTCGACGATTCGGACTGGGACCTGATTGCCGTCCCAGGGAACTGGCAGCTCCAGGGTGGGGACATCCAGCGGGGTATCCTCCGCTACGACAAGCCCATGTACACCAACGTCCAGTACCCGTTCCCCATCGACAACCTGCCCGGCGTACCCGCGGACGACAATCCCACCGGCTGCTACCGGCGGACCTTCCAGGTGCCATCCGAGTGGATGGGGCGCCAGATTTTCCTCCACTTCGAGGGGGTGGACTCGGCCTTCCACCTCTGGATCAACGGCCAGCCAGCCGGATACAGCCAGGACAGCCGGGTCCCGGCCGAGTTCAACATCACGCCCTTCCTGCGGCGGGGCGAAAATACCCTGGCCGTGCGGGTCTACCGCTGGTCCGACGGCAGCTACCTGGAGGACCAGGACTTCTGGCGGCTGAGCGGCATCTTCCGCAGCGTCTACCTCTGGTCGGCCCCTTCGGTCCATGTGCGGGATTTCCAGGTCCAGACGGAGCTGGACCCGGCCTACCGGGATGCGACCCTGCGGGTGCGGGCGTTCGTACGGCATTATGGCAAGGCGCCGGCCCGCACCGGCCAGCCCACGGTGCGCCTGCGGGCCACCCTCTACGATCACGACGGTCAGGTCGTGGTCCGTGGGGAGCCGGAACAGCCGCTGCGCCTGCAGCCCGGCGGCGAATTGACGGTGGATCTGGCCCGGCCGGTGGCCAACCCCCGCAAGTGGACCGATGAGCATCCCCACCTGTACACCCTGCTGCTGGAGCTGTTGGACCCGGACGAGCAGGTGCTGGAGGTGGTGGGCTGCCGGGTGGGCTTCCGCCAGGTGGAGATCCGGGATGGCCAGCTCTGCCTCAACGGCGTCCCGCTGGTCATCCGGGGGGTGAACCGCCACGAGCATGACCCGGACACCGGCCACACGGTGACCGTGGCCTCCATGGTCCAGGACATTCGGCTGATGAAGCAGTTCAACCTCAACGCGGTGCGCACCTCCCACTATCCCAACGACCCCCGCTGGTACGAGCTGTGCGACTACTACGGCATCTACCTCATCGACGAGGCCAACCTGGAGTCCCACGGGGTGTGGGACCGCCTGGCCAAGGACCCTGCGTGGGAGCAGGCCTTCCTGGCCCGGGCCGCGGCCATGGTGGCCCGGGACCGCAACCATCCGTCGGTCATCATCTGGTCCCTGGGCAACGAGTCGGGCTATGGCCCCAACCACGACGCCATGGCCGAGTGGATCCGGGGCCAGGATCCCACCCGGCCCATCCACTATCACCCGGCGGAGGACGCGCCCATCGTCGACATCCTGGCGCCCATGTACCCCAGCGTGGCCCGCATCATCCAGATGGCCCAGGACCCCCATGAGACCCGGCCCATCATCATGTGCGAGTACGCCCACTCCATGGGCAACAGCACCGGCAACCTCAAAGAGTACTGGGAGGCCATCGAGGCCCATCTCCGGCTGCAGGGCGGCTTCATCTGGGATTGGGTGGACCAGGGCATTCGACGCCGCACCGAGGATGGGGAGGAGTGGTTCGCCTACGGCGGGGATTTTGACGACCATCCCAACGATGGCAACTTCTGCATCAACGGCCTGGTCTGGCCCGACCGCATTCCCCATCCGGCCCTGTGGGAGTACAAGAAGGTGCTGGAGCCGGTGCGGGTCACTCCCCTGGACCTGGCCCGGGGCCGGCTGGAGGTGACCAACCGGCGCCTCTTCCAGGACCTGAGCGACCTGGAGATCCGCTGGACGGTGACCGAGGTGGGGCCGGTGTCGGCCCGCACGGGAACGGCGTCGGTGCGAGAGCTGGCTGCGGGCCGGCTGGAGCCCCTCCACACCCGGCCAGGGGAGCGGGAGATCGTGGAGATCCCCTTGCCGGCCATCTCCCCGGTGGTCGGCGCCGCGTACTGGCTCACCCTGCACTTCACCCTGGCCCAGGAGACGCCCTGGGCGCCCCAGGGCCACGAGTTGGCCTGGGCCCAGTTCGCCCTGGAGCCCCAGCCGGAGATGCCCCACCTGGTGGACGTTTCTGCTGGCGGGTCCTTGCGTGTGCAGGAGGAAGATGGCCACATTGCCGTGGCCGGACGGGATTTTTCCCTGACCTTCGACCGACGGACGGGCCGGTTGATGAGCTGGCAACAGGGAGGGCAGGAGTTGCTGGTGAGCGGCCCCGTCTTCAATGTCTGGCGGGCGCCCACGGACAACGACGCCAACACCTGGGGCGAGCAGCGCATGGCCATCCGCTGGCGAGAGTCGGGCCTGGATCGGCTCCAGGAAGAGGTGCTGGCGGTCTGCGTGGAGCAGCCGGGACCCGACCAGGTGCAGGTGACCGTCCGCTCCCGCCACAGCGCCGCCATCGACGTGGAGGCAGTTCAGGCCAGCCGCTGGCAGTCCATGTTGGCCCAGCTCCAGGGGCTCTTTGCCCACTTTGTGGACCCGGGCCAGCTGCGCAACCTGGGCCTGCTGATGGGGGTCAACGTGGACGAGCTGCCTGGCGCCGATGGGGCGGAGCGGGCCCGGGCCTTTGTGACCCACCTGGACCGGCAAGATCGCATCGCCGAGCTGTTGGACCGGATGCACCAGCTGGTCAACGGTCCCTTTGCCGTGCAGGCGCCCGCCGAGGTGAAGGAGCGGCTGGCCCACTACGCCGGCCACACCAATCAGGAGCTCAAGGCGCTCCTGCGGCCCCATGACCGGGCCGAGATCACCTGCGAGCTGGTGTACACCGTGGCAGCAACTGGCGTGGTCACGGTGGATCTCCACGCCCTCTGCGCCGGGGAAATGCCGCCTTCCCTGCCTCGCCTGGGCCTGCAGATGACCCTGCCCGGCCGCTTCAACACCTTCACCTGGTATGGCCGGGGCCCCCATGAAAGCTACGTGGACCGCAAGGAGGGGGCCTGGGTGGGCGTCTTCTCCGGCAGCGTGGACGAGCAGTACACGCCCTACATCATGCCCCAGGAGAACGGCAACAAGACCGATGTGCGCTGGGTCTCCCTGACCGGCGACGGTGGGGGGCTGCTGGTGGTGGGGCAGCCGTTGCTCAACGTGAGCGCCCACCACTTCACCACCGAGGACCTGACCCGGGCCACCCACACCTACGAGCTGAAGCGGCGGGATGAGATCACCCTGAACCTGGACTACGCCCAGTGTGGGCTGGGGAACGGGAGCTGCGGGCCAGGCGTCCTGCCCCAGTACATGCTGACACCCGGGGAATATCGGTTCCGGTTCCAGCTCTGTGGGATTCGGATGGGTTGACGGGTCGTGGATTGTATTGTGGGGCGGAAAATGTTTCGCGCTTCCATTCCGGCCTACGGAAATGGGTATCCCGTCGTAGGCGCCGCTCGTAGCGGCGCATCCGTCGCCGCTCCTGCACCTGTCGGGATGTGGCGACAGCGGGCGGCTGGGAGCCGCCCCTACGGCAAACCGGTGCCCTTTCGCGGCTGGTGACATTGGGGCGGGCCCCCGTGCCCGCCCCTACCGCGCGGCATCGGTTTGCCGACATCCACCCCGGGTCCGGAGGGGGCTGCCCATGTGGCGATCCGGTGGAGGATGATGCAAACAGATCGTTAATCTCTCGCTTGTGTCTCTCTAACACGACAGGATTACACTGGGAGCAGGGGGAAACCTCTGCTCCTGTGATTTCTGGTGAGACTGGAAATGCTGAGATTGTGGCGAAACGGAGGTGAACGTTATGCGCATTCTTGGCATTACCGATCTGCGAGGTGCGACCGAGCGGTTGTCTCAGCTGTCTGAGCTGGTCTCCAGGGAACGGATCGACGCCATCGTCTTCTGTGGCAACATCATCCCGGAAGATGCCCGATCCGAGGCGTTCCGCAAGGCTGCAGATGTCGGCGAGAAGCCCGAGATGGAAAAGGCAGTCCTGGAGCGGCTGGAAGAGACCGCGGTCCGCGCCTATGAGGCCTTCTTCGATGAGATGGGCAAGTACGACATCCCGGTTTACGTGGTGCCGGGCTACCTGGACGCGCCGGAGCGCCTCTACATGCAGGCGGCCCTCAACCACGAGGTGGTGGAGCCCAATGTGGAGGTGGTCCACCGTTCTTTTGCCCCGGTGAGCGGGGAGGACCTGACCGTGGTGGGTTTCGGTGGCGGCATCAGCGACGACCTGCGGGAAAACCGGTTCCTGCTGGTCTACCCGGAGTGGGAAGCCTCCTTCGCCTTTGAATTTGTCCGCCACATCGACCAGAATTTGCTGATGGTCTTCAACACGCCGCCCCGACGGGGCAACCTGGACCTGGAGAATGGCAAACACATCGGCCGCCACGTGGTGGAATCCATCATCAAGACCTATCGGCCTCGCTTTGCCTTCTGTGGCAGCGCGTTGGACGGCCAGGGCACTGCGGAGATCGGCTCCACCCTGGTGATCAACCCGGGTCCCCTGCGGGATGGGCACTATGCCATCCTGGACACCCACACCCGGCAGGTCACCTTCGGGCGGCTGCCGGCCTCTTGAGGGGGCGTCCATGCCCATCACGGCCCCTGCACGGCCTGGGAGAGCCGTGTAGGGGTTTCTTTGTGTTTGGGATCGGGTCGGGAAGAGGGTCTTGTTAGGAGGATGGGGCGTTCTAACGGAACCAGCTTTGCTCGCGCTCTTGTTGGGCGATCTTCTTGAGCGCAGGGAAGGCCCTATGGAGCATGTGAGCACGCAATTCAGCATCCATGAATAGTTGCAATAGATTTTCCCTGTGATATCTCATGAAGCTGGTACCTTTCCAGCTCCTAAATACCTCGGCCGCGTGCAGGATGGCCATACGCCAGGATTCAAAAAGGATGGAGGGCTGTTCAAAGGGATGCTCCCATTTCAGCCGCACAAATCCATAGTCACCATCCCCTGCCCACCGTTTTTGCAATCTCGAAGTACGGATAAGTCCGGTTAATCGCCTGGTATCTCTCAGCCGCTGGAAATTGACACAGAATGTCGCTTCGGTCTGCCGTTGCTTGCGGTACAGGCTGACGATCTCCCACATGCCCATGTTGAGGGTCAACTTGTGGACATCCGGCCGAAAGGTGATCGAGATGATGTGCCGAAGATCTTGCATCGAAGGGAGCTGGGCCAGGGCCTGTGTAAAAAGCGCCAGGCCTGCTTCGCATTCTGCACGCGAGGAGAACATTGCATGTAGAATTGTTTCGACGTCGACATCGTCATGGACTGGGCCGCGCTCGGGTTTGGGAATCTGAACCCGGCTGTTTCCCGATTGTTCGTCGAGCTTTTTCAACCTCTCTTCAACTTTCTGTGCGGCCGAGAGCGTTTTCTTCTCGGCCGCCATCGTTTTTATCTGCGCCTTGATGTCGCGTAGCCAGTTGAAGCCAACACTTGGGCTCTTTGCAAACCAGCTTGTTACGAGCTGGTCTAGCTCGAGGATGGCCTCAGGTTCCTCCACGAGAATACCGACTTCCACGTTGCCGTGATCCAGGCCAAGTCCCGGCTGTGTCAGATTCGCAGATGTGACGATCGCCCGTGATCGATCTGCCATATAGATCTTGGCGTGGAGATTAGATGCCAGTCGTACCTCAGCACCCCTTTCAAGTAACCATTCCACCGCTTCGATATCGCTTGCCTTGCTTAGAAAGTCCCGAAGGTTACCGCCCATCAGAACCCGGAGCTTGCACGCAGGCTGTCTTCGAGGGGTGTCGATGATCCATTTCAGTGCTTGGATCTTCAACCACGGGCTGACCATCACCAGGTCACTGGCATCCTGGAACAGGGTGCGCAAACAACCGGCCAAAGGGGGTTTTAGAATTTTCATGGTCCGGGCCGCTCCTTTCTCCATGCCAGCCTGGCCGTTTATAGACGGGCCAAGGCCGGGGGAGAGGGGATGGGGGTGAGGCTGCCTCCCGCCATCATCCCTCTTCGTCCAACGCCACCACTTCCCCATCCGCCAGGTGAACGCGCACCTGGGTGGCGGCCACGTCCCCATCTGCCTCCACGCCCACCACCGGGCACTCCTCTCCCGCGCGGGTGGGGTAGAGCAGGGTGACCAGCCGCACCGGGCCCTGGGCCTGCCACTCGACGAGCGCAGTGGGCGCGGGCGCGTACTGCCCCTGTTGGTGGTTGAGGATCGCTTTCCAGCCCTGCCACTCGGGCTCCTCCTGGCCGGCCACCACCCTGGCGGTGAGGCCGGCCAGCCGGGCCGGGACGATGGTCAGGTTGGCCGTCTCGGGGTCCTGGCTGGCAATCGCCACGCCGCCTTCCGGCAGGGAGATGACCGCCGCCTCTTCGGTGTCGAAGTGCCACAGGGCCTGGTAGCTGTGGACCCCGTCGTCCTCCGGAAGCAGGCGGTCGATGACCAGCAGGCAGGGTCCCAGCGCCCCCTGGGGGCGCTTCAGGAAGATCACCCGGCGGCGATGGACCACGGGGATGCCCGCATCCGGCCCGTAACCTTCTTCGTAGGCGGCCTCCACCCAATCCCGGGCTTTGCCAAAGTGCCAGCGTACCCCCGCCGGCTCCTGGATGGCCTCCTCCCGATGCACGTAGTGGGCCCGCCGGTTCTGGTCCCAGCCGTCCACCCGCACGGTGTTGTGGGCTCGGGTGGAGAGGACGTAGCGCCGCATGGGCGAGGTGTCGTAGGCGTAGTTGCCACCCTCGGTCAGGAGCAGCCGGCCGTAGGCGTGGAGCAGCAGGTTGAGCTTGTCCTCGTGCTGGTGGGCCCAGCCAAAGGGGCCGCCGTCGAAGAGCGCCCAGATGGCGTCCGGCTGCCAGCTTTCCCGCAGCACCACGTAACCGGCGTAGGGGAAGGCCCAGGAGCATTCCGCCGGCGGCTCACCCTCCTTGGGCGCCCGGGGACCGCCGCTGTGCACCCAGCGGAAGTCGGCCCGGTGGGGATAGAGCTCCACCGCCCGGTCGAAGAGGGGGGCGGCCTGCATCCAGCTTCCGTCATTCACGTCGGGCAGGCGGCCGTCGGGCATCACCAGGCGCAGGTTGGCCTCGTGCATGCGCTCCAAGACCGGGGCAAAGGCATCGGGCACCGGCTGGTCGTAGGCCGCGTAGACATCCCACAGCCACTGGTAGTTGCGGATGTTCACCTGGTGGTAGTTGGTGGTGAGCTCATACTGGAAGCCGTCCGGGTAGACCTGCTTATCCAGCTCCTCCACCAGCCGCTCCAGGGCGTAGGTCCGCCAGGCCTCTGCCTCCCGGAACTGGGGGTAGAGGAGGCCGATCTGGGCCAGGCCGTTCATCTCCATGATGAGCCAGTTGTGGGTCCAATGGAAGTGGCGCAGCCGCCAGCCATGCTCCCAGACCGACTTGTACCAGTCCACCAGCACGTCGTCGTCGAAGTGGGGGGAGCGGTAGAAGGAGTGGAGGGCCCACTGCCAGGCACCGCCCATGCGGATGCCCGCCTCGATGGTGCGCCAGCCCAGGGTGGCGTTGCCGGGCGCGTCGGGCGGCACCAACACCTGGCGCACCCAGCTGCGGAAGAGTTGGACGAAGCCGGCCGCGTAGCGCTCGTCGCCGGTCTCCCGGTACCGTTCGGCCAGGATGGCCCATTCCGGGTGGCGGTTGAGCTGGAAGGGCCACTCCTTGTACTGATTGTAGGTGGGGTTGGCGTGCCAGTCCACCTCCCCCTGGAAGCGGTGGGGCGTGCCGCAGGAGATGAGCTCCAGGCGCAGGATCCGTTCCGCCGCTTCGGCCACACTTTCACCCGGGTACATGAAGTTGCTGCCCCGGAAGGTCCGGCGGATGGAGAGGAAGCGCTCCGGCTGGAGGCTGGCCCGGGCCTCGGCGGCGAAGACCCGGCGCGCGGCCGCCAGGTCTCCCCGGGCCACCAGCGCCGGGATCTCCGCCAGGCCGGGGCGGCTGGTGTCCACATGTTGGCTGAAGAACTCCTGGTCGCTCAGGCGGGGGCCGGTTGCTGGGGTGGTGTCCATGGGATAGCGCCTCCGTGTTGTTGGTTTACTGTTGGATCTCCCGTTCCCGGATGCCGATGAGGAAGAGCAGCCCGTCCAGGCCCAGGTTGGAGATGGAACGCTGGGCCTTTTCCCGCACGATGGGCTTGGCGTGGAAGGCGACGCCCAGCCCGGCCACGCTGAGCATGGGCAGGTCGTTGGCGCCGTCGCCCACGGCGATGGTCTGCTCCAGGGAGAGGTTTTCCCGCTGGGCAATCTGCTGGAGGAGCTCCGCCTTCTTGGGGCCGTCGATGATCTCCCCCACCACCCGGCCGGTGAGCTTGCCGTCCACGATCTCCAGCCGGTTGGCGTAGACGTAGTCGAAGCCCAGCCGCTCCTGGAGTTTTTTGCCGAAGTAGTCGAAGCCGCCCGAGAGGATGCCGATCTTGTAGCCCAGCCGCTTCAGGGTGCAGGTGACCCGCTCCGCGCCCTCCATGAGGGGCAGGTTCTCCGCCACCTCCTGGAGGACGGACTCATCCAGCCCCTTGAGTAGGGCCACCCGGCGGCGCAGGCTTTCCTTGAAGTCCAGCTCGCCCCGCATGGCCGCCGCGGTGATGGCCGCCACCTCTTCCCCCACGCCGGCCCGTCTGGCCAGCTCGTCGATGACCTCGATCTGGATCAGGGTGGAGTCCATGTCAAAGACCACCAGGCGGCGGTTGCGGCGGTAGATGTCGTCCACGTGGAAGGAGACATCCATGCCCATCTCCTGGGAGATCTGCAGGAGCTCCCGACGCATGCCGTGTTCGTCGTGGAGCTTGCCCGTCACCGAGAACTGGACGCAGGCCTTGGGCTCCCGGCTGGGCCGGGTGAGGGAGACCCGGCCGGAGAGGCGGGTGATGACGTCGATGTTCAAGCCATAGCGGGCGCAGATGGCGGCCACGGCTGCGATCTGGCCGGCGGTGAGCTTGCGGCCCATCATGGTGATGATGCGCCGCTCCTTGCCCTGCTCGTCCACCCAGCGCTCGTAGGTCTCCAGGTCCACCGGTGTAAAGCGGACCTGGACGTTCAGCTCGTGGGCCACGTAGAGCAGCTCCTTGAAGACGGCCGCTGACTCCAGCTGCCGGGGGATCTCCACCAGCAGGCCCAGGGCCAGGTGGTCGTGGATGACCGCCTGGCCGATGTCCAGCACGTTGATACCAAAGGCGGCCAGCGCGCTCGTGATTCGGGCCACCAGTCCCGGCCGGTCGCGGCCGGTGATGTTGAGGAGAAAGATTTCGTTGGTTTCAGTCATACCGTTGCGTTCGTTATGCCGTTGCATATCGTGCCAAAAGTTCGTCGATTTCTGCCATCTGGTCGGGGCTCAGGGGGCCGAGTTCCAGGGCGTTGGCGTTTTCTTCCACCTGGGCCACGGTTTTGAAGCCGGGGATGGGCACCGTCACCGGGCTGCGGGCCCACAGCCAGCCGATGGCCCCCTGGGCCAGGGTGCGGCCGCCCGCGGTGAGCACTTCCCGCACTTCGTTGAGCACCCTCAGACGCCGGGCCTGCTCCCCGGTGCGGAAGTCCCAGTCCCGGCGTACGTCGTTCTCCGGCAGGCGGGAGTCGGGGGTAAACTTGCCTGTGAGCAAGCCCTGGGCCAGGGGGCCGCGATTGATGCTGGCCAGGTTCTGTTCTTCGCAGATGGCCAGGATATCGACGTTGCCCTCGAAGAGGTTAAAGCGCTGTTGGATGGCGGCGCAGTGTTCGCCCTGGGCAAAGAAGGCCGCTCGCTCAGGGTCGTCGGTACTCCAGCCGTACCAGCGGATTTTGCCCTCGTCCACCAGCTGTTCCAGGGTTTCCAGGACTTCCTCCGCCCGGTTCAGATCGTAATTGCCGATGTGGAACTGGTAGAGGTCGATGTAGTCGGTGCGCAGGCGGCGCAGGCTGGCCTCGCAGGCCTGGCGGATGTAGGCCGGCTCGCCGCTGGCGCCGGTGATGTAGCGGCTCTGCTCATCAAAGATGTTGCCAAACTTGGTGGCGATGATGACCTGCTCCCGCCGTGGGCTGAGCACCTGGCCCAGGATGCGCTCGCTATGGCCGCAACCGTAGACGTCGGCGGTGTCGAAGAAGGTGACGCCCAGCTCCAGGGCCCGCTCCAGCGCCCGGATGGACTCCTTGTCGTCCACCTCGCCCCAGCCCACGGGGCGGTCGCCGCGCCAGAAGGGGCCGCCGATGGCCCAGCAGCCCAGGCCCAGGCCGCTGATTTCGATACCGCTTCGCCCCAGGATTCGGGTGTACATGATGAATGCTTCCTCCTGTTGTTGTCACAATGACCCTATGCCATGGGTTTGGTTCTACTATTCCAGTCTGCCGGGATTTACTATACCATCATTGCCAGATGCTCCAGGAACTTGCAACCTGGGTGGGTGAGCCAGGCCCCCGTGTCCAGGGGCTGGCGGATGCGCCACAGCTGGCGGGCCACATCACCAGATAGCTGGCCCCGACCCGGCGCATCAAATGTCGGGTGGGCAGGGCCAGGTGAACCTGGCCTTTTCGTGTAGTCATAAGTAGCTGTGTCCTGGGAGAAGTGCCCGGGTAGCGGGCCGGCAGGCGCTTGCAGAGCCATGGGCCGCTCAGATGGGGACGATTTCCAGCCGGATGGTGGCGGCGTAGGCGGGCTCCTTGAGGGCAAAGGCCACCCGGCGCACGTCCGCCGGGCCGGTGGAGAGTTCCACCCCCTCGAACAGGTCCATGCGGGCCGTCACCAGGTTGGCGTCGAAGGCGACCCGCAGCTTGCCCCGCAGGCCGTAGAGGATGAGGGCATCTTCCCCCAGCTCCACCCGCCCGAAGGTGGTGAGCGCGGTTTCGAAGTCGCCCGGCGCTTCGGCGAACTCCACCGCGTCCTCCAGCTCCACCCAGCCTCGGGGCGCCTCCCGGTGCAGGGTGACCCGCCGGCGCAGGGAGGCCAGGCCCGCGGCCTCCGGGTAGGCGTCCTTGAGCTCCAGGGCCAGGGTGTCCTGCCGGTCGGACGCCACGTGCTCCAGGAGTTGGGCCGCGTGCTGGCGGCCTGGGGCCTGGAGCTGGCCGTTGACCACCGGCACCGAGTGGCCCAGGGAGGAGTTGACCAGATGCTCGTAGCGTTCCGGGCCGAAGTAGGCCCGGGTGTAGCGCCCCTGGCCGATGTCCGCGATGACCGATTCACCCCCCACGTGGACGATGATGTTGCCCACATCGTTCTGGTTGTGCATCTCCTGGTTGTGGCCGCCCTTGGCCGCCAGGACCAGGGCCTGGGGATCGGCCGGGTCGTAGCGGGCGATCATCCACATCATGCCGCTGAACCAGTCGTGGCGGCTGGGCGTAAACGCGTGCGGCACGTCCGCCGGCGGCTGCCAGAAGAGGGAGCGCAGGCCCCAGGTGAGGTTGGCCCGGCGGTGTTGGCTGGGCTGCTCCCAGGCCAGGGAGGCCAGCTCCGGCAGCTCCAGTCGTTGGGCCAGGAAGGCCAGGTGGGCCCGGGAGTAGGTGATGTTGCTCCGGCAGTCGGAGAAGTTGACGTAGGCGCCCCGGCTGAGGACGGTGCGCATGGGGTAGCTGGCGATCTGGCGCATCCGCTCGCCCCGCAAGAAATCGATGCGGCCTTCGGTACGCTGCTCCACCAGGTGGGCCAGCACCGTGTAGTAGCCGAAGCCGTAGTCCCAGTAGCCGGGTCCTTCGCTGGAGCCGCCGTCGGGATCGAAGGTGTCCAGGTAGTCATCCAGGGAGCGGGCAGCCCGGGCCAGGATTTCGGCCAGCCGGGCCGGGTCGGGCTCCAGGTAGAGGGCCGCGCCGGCCACGCCCCCGTTGCAGACGGCGGTCCAGTTGTTGACGCTGCGCCGGTTGGAGTTGTGGAGCCACCAGAAGTCGTGGCGGGTCAGGTAGGGGGTGAGGCAGCGGCGATCTACCTCATCCCGGATGCGCTTGCCCAGGCGGGGGTCCAGCTGGTCGCCCAGGAGCAGATCCAACTCAGCCAGCTCCAGCGCGGTCATGGCGGCCCCCAGGTCGATGACGGGCCGCTGCATGTCGGCCAGCTCCACCTGGTGGGCCGGCAGCGCCCAGCTACTCTCCTCGCAGATGGCCCAGGCCAGGTCCAGGATGGGATCCAGGAAGCGGCCTTCCCCTGCCAGGCACTCGGCCAGGGCCAGGTTGCGCAGCAGCTCCCGGCGTTGGGAGCGGGGCTGCTGATAGCCCTCCCGTCGGCCTTCCCGTTTGAACTCCAGGTAGAGGCTGGCGGGGAGGGCGGGGATGGGCGTGCGGGCGTCTTCTTCGGCCTGGCGCAGGATGGCCTGGACCTCCTCTTCGCCCAGTTGCCGGCGGATGGCCGACCAGGCGGCCCGGTCCCGGACAGGGGGGAAGGGGGGCGGCGGCGTCGCGGCCCGAAGCGCATCCTCGATATCGATGGCGTTGTAGCGGGTCAGCATTTGGTTCCTCCTGGGTGTTGGGTCAGGCAGGTACGTTGCGGCGCAGTTCCTCCAGCCAGACCACGGACTCGGAATCGCTGGGCGCGCGCCAGTCGCCCCGGGGCGAGAGGGAACCGCCCGAGCCGACCTTGGGACCGTTGGGCAGGGCGGAGCGCTTGAACTGGCTGATCTGGAAGAAGCGATAGAGGAAGACCTCCAGCCACTTTTTGATGGTGGCCAGGTCGTATTCGTGGCGTTTATCCAGGGGGAGCAGGTCCGGCCAGGGCCCCTGGTTTTTGTCCCGCCAGGCGTGGTAGGCCAGGTAGGCGACCTTGCTGGGCCGGAAGCCGAAGCGGGTGATGTAGTAGAGGTTGAAGTCCTGCAGCTCGTAGGGGCCGATTTTGGCCTCGGTGCTCTGGGCCGGCCGCTCCTGGTCGCCGTTGCGGTGGGGGATGAGCTCGGGCGAAATCTCGGTCTCCAGGATGGCATGGAGGATGCGGCTGGCCTCTTCGCCGAACTGGTGGGTGTTGGCTACCCAGCGGATCAGGTACTGAATCAGGGTCTTGGGGACGGAGGCGTTGACGTTGTAGTGGGACATGTGGTCGCCCACGCCGTAGGTGGCCCAGCCCAGGGCCAGCTCGCTCAGGTCGCCCGTGCCCAGGACCAGCCCACCGTGGAAGTTGGCCAGCCGGAAGAGGTGGGAGGTGCGCTCGCCGGCCTGGACGTTCTCGAAGGTGACGTCGTAGACTTCCTCCTCGTTGGCGAAGGGGTGGCCGATGTCCCGCAGCATCTGCAGCGCGGAAGGGCGGATGTCGATCTCATGGGCGCTGACGCCCAGGGCTTTCATGAGGGCGTGGGCGTTGTTGCGGGTGGTGCGGCTGGTGGCGAAGCCGGGCATGGTGTAGGCCAGGATGTTCTCCCGGGGCAAGCCCAGCCGGTCCATGGTGCGGGCCGCCACGATCAGGGCCTGGGTGGAATCCAGTCCGCCGGAGACGCCGATGACCACCTTTTGGATGCCGGTGGCCTGGAGCCGCTTCATCAGGCCGTGGACCTGGATGTTGTAGACCTCGTAGCAGCGCTCGTCCAGGCTGGTGGGATCGCTGGGTACGTAGGGGAAGCGGTAGATGGTCCGCTGCAGGGGTACCGGGCCCGCGGGCACCTGGAAGTGAAAGGGGACCCGGCGCAGGGTGCGGAGGCGTTCCCGGTGGTCGGCCACGCTATCCTGGAAGCTGGTCATGCGCATGCGGTCCTGGATCAGCCGCTCCAGGTCGATGTCCGCGGTGATCACCTGCTCGTCCGCGGCGAAGCGCTGGGATTCGGCCAGCAGGGTGTTGTTCTCGTAGATGAGCGCGTGGCCATCCCAGGCCAGGTCCGTGGTGGATTCCCCGGGCCCGGCTGCGGAGTAGAGGTAGGCGGCGATGCACTTGCCGGACTGGGAGGCGCACAGGTCCCGGCGGTAATCGGCCTTGCCCACGGTGATGTTGCTGGCCGAGAGGTTGGCCAGCACTGTGGCGCCGGCCAGGGCGGCGTAGGTACTGGGCGGGATGGGCGTCCAGACGTCCTCGCAGATTTCCGCGTGGAGGGCGAACCCGGCCACGTTGGTGGCCTCGAAGATCAGGTCGTTGCCGAAGGGCACAGTGGTGTCCAGGAAGGGGACTTCCCGGGCCACGGCATCCCGGGCCGAGGCGAACTGGCGCTTCTCGTAGAATTCCCGGTAGTTGGGGATGTAGGTCTTGGGCACGATACCCAACACCTGTCCCCGGTAGACGACCACCGCGCAGTTGAAGAGTTTGTTCTCGAAGCGCAGGGGCGCGCCCACCAGCAGCACCGGCGTCAGATCCCGGCTGGCGTCGATGAGCTGGATCAGGGCGCTGCGGCTGGCGTCCAGCAGCGCGTCCTGGTGGAACAGGTCGTCGTTGGAGTAGGCGGAGAGGCCTAGCTCTGGGAAGAGGGCCACCGCGGCCTGCTGCTCGGAAGCCCGGCGGGCCAGGGCGATGGTGCGTTCCACGTTGAAGGCCGGGTCGGCCACCCGCACATGGGGGATGCAGACGGCCGCCCGGATGAAGCCGTGGGAATAGATGGAGTCAAACGGATGGGTCATGGCGGTCACATTCGGGTGCGGTTTGGGTCCACGGGGACGGCCGAACGGCAGGCATCCGGGGAGTGTTGGCTGCAACCTCCTGAAGGCCTGGCTTTCGGTACAGCCGTCCGGGCCGGTCGATCACCGGCCTTCATCCATTATACGCCTGGCGGGGATTCCTGGCGAAACAGCGGGGGCGAGGCGCCTGCACTTACCCTGCCCTTACGGGGTGGCGGGGTCGGTCAGTTGCGCCACGCATGCCTGGATGCGGGCCCGGTCGGTGACCAGCCGGATGGTCTCCGGCGGGTGCAGGGCGCCGCCCATGTGGACGCGGCTGTTGGTCACCTGGACTGGCGCGGCCACGGCGCTGCGACCACTCAGGTGGATCTCCTGCACGCCGGTCAGGCTGACGATACGGCGGACGTTGCGCTCGGTGATGCCGCCGCCGGCCATGATGCCGATGCGGCCGGCGGCCTGTTGCACCAGTTGGGCCAGGAGTTCGCTCCCCTCCAGCGCGCTGCTCTCCTGGCCGGAGGTGAGCACCCGGGGCACACCCAGGCGGATCAGGGTCTCCAGGGCTGCGGAGGCGTCCGGCGTGAGGTCGAAGGCCCGGTGGAAGGTGACCGGGAGGGGGGCGGCTTCTTCCATCAGGGCGGCAGTGCGGTCTTCATCGATGGTGCCGTCGGGGTGGAGGATGCCCAGGACGATGCCGTCCGCGCCCAGCTCTTTGGCCAGGGCGATGTCCTGGCGCATGACCTCGAACTCCAGGGGCGTGTAGCAGAAGTCGCCCCCGCGGGGGCGGATCATGACGAAGAGGCCGATCTGGATCTGGGCCCGGGTGAGCCGGATCATGCCGGCGCTGGGGGTGGTGCCGCCTTCGAAGAGGTTGGCGCACAGCTCCACCCGATGGGCGCCGCCCGCCTGCGCGGCCAGCGCACTTTCGACCGATTCCACACAGACTTCCACCTGGACGGGGCCAGGCCGGGCTCCTTGCTGCTGGGACATGGCTGTTCCTTTCCTGCTGGCCGCTCGACGGGCGGCCCGGATGGAGATGGGATTTCAGCGCTCCGCACAATTTTAAAACCGGCCTTCATGCTCTACAATTTTCATCTGTTATCTTTGTTATCGTCCATTTCACCCAATTGATCCTTATCCGGTGTGATCATGATCCAGACCCGTACCCTCACCAGGCCCTCCTTTGCTGAGTTCGTGGCCCTCGTCTCCATGATGATGGCCCTGACCGCCCTGTCCATCGACGCCATGCTGCCCGCCCTGCCCCACATCGCCGGGGATTTTCAGGTATCGAATCCCAACGACCGCCAGCTGGTGGTCTCGGTGATCTTTCTGGGCCTGGGGGTGGGGCAGCTTTTCTTTGGCCCCCTTTCCGACAGCGTGGGTCGGAAGCCGGCCCTCTACGCCGGCTTTGGCCTGTACATGGTAGGCGCCCTGATGGCCCTGCTGGCGCCAGGCTTTTCCGTCTTGCTGGTGGGGCGTCTGCTCCAGGGGATCGGCGCCTCTTCCTCCCGGGCCGTGACCCTGGCCCTGGTGCGGGATCAATATTCGGGCCGGGCCATGGCCCGGGTCATGTCCTTTGTGATGACGGTCTTCATCTTCGTGCCCATGATTGCGCCTACCCTGGGGCAGGCCGTCCTCCTCTTCGCTGGCTGGCGAAGCATCTTTGCCCTCTTTATTCTGCTCAGCCTGATCCTGCTGGTCTGGCTGGCCCTGCGCCAGCCGGAGACCCTGCCCCAGGAGCGGCGGGCCGCCTTCACCGTGCGGCGCATCGGGGCTGCGATCCGGGAGGTGGTGCGCAACCGGGTGGCTCTGGGGTACACGGTGACGTCGGGCCTGGTGAGTGGCGCCTTCATCGGCTATCTGAACTCGGCCCAGCAGATCTTCCAGGAGCAATATGCCCTGGGGGAGCTTTTCCCCCTCATCTTCGCCGTGGTGGCCTCTGCCGTGGGGCTGGCCTCTTTCCTGAACGCCCGGCTGGTGATGCGCTATGGCATGCGCCTGCTGGTGAACGTCTCCCTGTTGGCCATTGTGATTCTGGCTGGCCTCGCGCTGGCCCTGGCCTTCCTCCAGGATGGCTGGCTGCCCCTGCCTCTCTTCCTGGCCTACCTGATGCTCTCCTTTTTTTGCATTGGGATTTTGTTCGGCAACATGAACGCCCTGGCCATGGAGCCCCTGGGCCACATCGCCGGCATCGGCGCGGCGGTGGTGGGCGCCCTCTCCACCCTGCTCTCTGCCGTCCTGGGGACCTTCATCGGCCAGAGCTATAACGGCACGGTGTTGCCTCTGGTGCTGGGGTTGGGGGTGCTGGCGGCGCTCTCCCTGGTGGTGGTGCGCTGGATCGAGTAGAAGCGCGCAGCCGGGACGTTTCTACTGGCCGGTATATAAAGTTCTCTTCCCTCCCATTTGGCCAATTTCCCCCCTTGACGGAATCGTTTTCTTGTTGTATCATGCGTATGAATACATATTCATGCATAATTTTTTATGCAGATTCCAGGGGCTGAATTTGGAGATCCGCCTGGCAGGGCCGTCCCTCGAATGCGGAACTCTCCTCAGTGTCTGAACTTCAACCGGCTGGGGTGGCATCCATTTCGCCGGTAAAATTTGTGCGAGGCAATTGGTGCGTGCTGCGCGGTATCCCCATTGCCAGCCTTTTGGAATCTGCCCTGCCTTTGAATCTATCACCTGTTCCAGACAAATAGCATGAGATCCTCTTTGGAGGATAACTCGTTCAGGCGGATCGACTATCGGCTTGTAGCCAACGGGATAGGCGGTTGCACTGTCCTGTTCTTGTGGCCGGCTTGAGTCCCTGAGCAGGAATGCCAGGCCCAGGTTCTTCTGGCACATGAGATGCGCCAGGAGGCTGCTATTTCGATGGCATTCGCCACCACATCCACATGTCCACACGCACAACGATAACAATAGGGAGATCGGTGTGATGTCTAACATACAGAGCTCGAAGACAGGCGTGGCCACTCGCCTTTTTTGCCTGGTGGGCTTCTTGTGGAGCGTTGTGGCCTTCTCAGCCTGCCGGCCCTACACCGTGGTGACCTTTGCCGAAGCCACCCGGATTGCAGAGGGTGAGGCTTTTGATGCGAATTCGTTCGTGGAATCCAGGTGGCCAGAGGTTGTTTCGACTATTCTAGAGCGAAGTGCGGACCTTTCCACGGTGTTGTCGGCCATCGAGGTCAATGCCAATGGGCAGGCAACCAAAGAAAACCTGCAGCAGGTGGCCTCCCAGTATGGGCTCACCACTGAGGGCCAGGCCCATGTGTTTATGGTCAAAGGTCAGGGCGTGGTTACGGCGGTGGATACAGAGTCCAGCCGGGGGATGATGGAAGTGGCTCTCCAGGGCTATGAGGGCCCCCTGAAGGTGAAAATCCTGATCGGCCCTCGCCTCCCCAGCGACGAGACGTCGGTCCGCGATGCTGTTGGTTTTATCCAGTTTGGGGATTTTCGGGATCAGACCGAGTTCGGCAAGGTGGCCAGGGAGCTGAACAGCCGGATCATTCGGGATGTGCTCGGCGGGCTGGACAGGGAAACCCTGATGGGAAAGCACGTTACCTTTTATGGCGCGTTCACCATCCGCACCCAAAACATACCCGGCGATATCGACGTCAGCGAGATCTTTATCGTGCCGATTCAACTGGAAGTCGAGGGGGCATGATGACTGAAGGCATCCGGGAGCAGGTCCAAGAAGCGCACTTGCCAGAAGCCCAGCCCGCCCAGGACGATGTCATCTTGCGTGCCGAAAATATCACCAAGCTCTTTCCTGGCACTGTCGCCCTCGACAAGGTGAATTTCAACGTTTACCGGGGCAAGGTGAACGTGTTGGTGGGCGAAAATGGCGCGGGCAAGTCCACGTTGATGAAAATCATCGCCGGCGTGGAACAGGCCACCGAGGGGCGTCTGTTACTGGATGGCCGGGAAATCCAGATTAACTCGGTTGCGGACGCCGAGCGGCATGGGATTGGCATTATTCACCAGGAGTTGAGCCTCTTTCCCAATCTGAGTGTGGCTGAAAATATTTTCATGGGGCGGGAGATCAAGAAAAATGGCCTGCTGATCGACGAGGCCACCCAGCGGGAACGGGCGCGCCGGCTGATCGAGGGGTTACAGCAGCGGATCGATCCGGATGACATTGTGGGCAACCTGCGGATTGGCCAGCAGCAGATTGTGGAAATTGCCAGGGCCCTGGCCCAGGAGCGGCGCATCCTGATCATGGATGAACCCACTTCGGCCCTGAGTACAGCTGAAGTGGAGATTCTATTTGGGGTCATCAACGACCTCAAGGCCCACGGGGTCTCTATCGTCTACATTTCCCACAAAATGGACGAACTCCTGCGCATTGGTGACTATGTGACCGTGCTGCGGGATGGCCGGGTACGGGCGGAGCGCCCCATCAAAGAGGTGGATATGGCCTGGATCGTCGAGCAGATGATTGGTAAACGGGCCGCGCAGTTCCACCTGCACAGCCGACAGGTCGGGGATGAAATCCTGCGGGTGGAAGATGTGACCCTGCCCCGGGTGGGGGGCGGCTACACCCTGGACCACGTCTCCTTTTCCCTGCGGCGAGGTGAAATTTTAGGTATTTATGGCCTGATGGGCGCCGGCCGTTCTGAGCTGTTGGAATGCCTGATGGGCCTGCACCCGGAGGCCAGTGGCCGCTATTGGCTGGGCGGGCAGGAGATCAAAAAGAATACGGTGGCAGACCGTATCGGCCTGGGCCTGATATTGATCCCTGAAGATCGCCAGCGCGAAGGCCTGGTGCAGACCATGTCCGTGGCCGATAACATGCTCCTGGCCAGCCTGAAGCGATACGTATCCGCCTTCTTCCTCTCGCGTAAAAAAGAGGAGCATGCCGTCAACACCATGATCCGGGAGCTGTTGCTCAAGGTGGCGGATCCCGGTCAGATCATTACATCGCTCAGCGGCGGAAACCAACAAAAGGTGATCGTGGCCAAAGGATTGTTGACCACGCCCAAGGTGTTGTTGCTGGATGAGCCTACCCGGGGCATCGATGTCGGCGCGAAGGCCGAAATGTTTGACATTATCAGCCGTCTGGCAGCCCAGGGGTTAGGCATCATCCTGGTTTCATCGGAATTGAAAGAGATATTGGGAATGTCCGATCGTATTTTGGTGATGTCCAAAGGGCGCATCACCGGCGAATTCAGCAGAGAAACAGCCACGGAGGAAGGGCTGGTTGCTGCTTCGGCCGTGGGACATGGCATGAAAGAAAAAGAATTGGAGGCACGAACCAATGGATCACGTCAGCTCGATAGCCACGCCTAAAAAAACTGGCAGATTTGCCAGCCTCAGCCTGCAAGAATTTCTGTTGCGGGCACGGGCGTTCATTGCCTTGATCCTGGTGGTGACGACGTTTTCGTTTCTGTCTCCCACCTTCATGACAGCAGACAACATCATCATCGTGGCGAAGCAGGTGGCGATTAACGCTATCCTGGGTATCGGCATGACGTTCGTGATTCTCACCGGCGGCATCGATCTGTCAGTGGGATCTGTGGCCGGGCTGGCGGCGATGATTGCCGGCGGGCTGATCAACGAGGGGCTGATCCTGCCCATGTTTGGCGTTATCGTCTACTTCAACGTGTGGATGGTGATCCTCATCACCCTGACCGTGGGCGCTCTGGTGGGCGCCCTCAACGGACTGATCATCACCCGATTTAACGTCCCCCCATTCATTGCCACCCTGGGGACACTGTACATCGCCCGGGGGCTGGCGCTGCTCCGCTCTGGTGGGGATACCTACCCCAATCTGGTAGGTCGGCCAGAATTCGGCAACCAGGGCTTTCCCATACTGGGATCGGGCACATTCTTGCCCCGGGCTATGGTCCAGGGTTGGATACAGCAGCTTTCGGATATGCCCAACTTTGTGACCACCGCACTCCGTTTCCTGGCGATCCCCTATGAAGTCTGGATTATGATCGTCTTTGCGCTGATTGCCGCTTTTGTGGCCACCAAAACCCCCTTTGGGCGACAGGTGTATGCCATCGGTGGCAATGAACGAGCCGCCCAACTTTCGGGTGTACGGGTGAAGCGGATCAAAGTCATCGTCTATATGATCTCTGGCTTCTGCGCTGCCATGGTCGGCCTGATCATCGCGTCCAGGCTGGTGGCCGCCCATCCAGCTACCGGCGTCTTTTTCGAACTGAACGCCATCGCCGTGGTGGTGTTGGGCGGCACATCGCTCATGGGAGGCCGGGGTACCATCGGTGGCACCATTATCGGCGCTTTTGTCATCGGTGCTTTGAATGCGGGCATGGTGATGGTGGGGATTTCATCCTTCTGGCAGCAGGTGATTACCGGCTCGGTGATCGTACTGGCCGTCATCATCGATCAATTTCAGGCCCGCATGCAGGAGCGCGTAGCCTTACAAAAACAGCAGCAACTGGCGGATGCCTCCTGAGTATTTTCGTCAGCTATCCACCATTTTCTGCTTACCGATCCAGGACTCAGCTATCAGAAAGGAGTGAAAGAGCCCCTACTAAAGAAAGGTCCCATTTTTGCGATTCAATCCATGCGGAAAGTCAATCCACTCGGAGATTCAACCACCATTGCATAGGAGGATGTCATGCGGATTCAGCGTTGGCTTGTTTTGGTTCTCGCCGTAGCGTTGCTGGCCTTGCTGGCGGCCTGTAGCGGCCAAATGGCCCCGACCCAGGAAGGGGGCGCAGCGCCGGCCCAACAAGAAGCTGCCCCCGCTCAAGAAGAAGCTGCGCCGGCAAGCCAGGAAGAAGCGGCACCGGCAGCAACGTCCAATCTGATGTGTATCATTGTTCCGCCGGTGGAAAATCCCTTCTTTGGGGCCATGCAGGATATTGCCGCGGCCAAAGCCGAAGAACTGGGCTATGAAACCCTCAAGCTGGTTCACGATGACGACGCCAACAAGCAGCTTGAACTCATCGAAACCTGCATTGCGCGCGGCGCTGCCGCCATCATCCTGGACAATGCCGGCGCGGACGCCACCGTGGCCGCCGTTCAGCGGGCCAAGGATGCTGGCATCCCCAGTTTCCTGGTGGACCGGGAGATCACCCAGGAAGGTGTCGCTGTTGCGCAAATTGTCTCCAACAACTACCAGGGGGCCACACTCGTCGCCGAGTACTTTGCCGAGCTGATGGGCGAAGAGGGCAAATATGCCGAGCTGACCGGGCGCGACACCGATACCAATGCCCACATCCGCTCCCAGGGTTACCACGACGTGTTGGACGAGTTCCCGGATATGGAGATGGTAGCCCAGCAGACGGCCAACTGGAGCCAGGATGAAGCCTTTGGGGTGATGGAGAACATCCTCCAGGCGCACCCCGACATCAAAGGGGTTATCTCCGGCAATGACACCATGGCCCTGGGGGCACAAGCGGCTCTGCTGGCTGCCGGGCGGGATGATGTGATCGTGGTTGGCTTCGACGGCAGCGACGATGCCATCCAATCCATCATGGCCGGTGAACTGGATGCCACGGCCCTGCAGCCGGTGGCCGAGATGGCAACCCAGGCGGTCATCCAGGCAGACCAATACCTCAAGACGGGCAGCACCGGCAAGCCTGAGAAGCAGTCTATCGACATGGTGCTGATTACTCCCAAGAATGCCTGCAACTACAAGCTTTTCGCCCCTGTGCCCAATCCTGTGGAGGACTGTACAGCCCAGTAAGGGCGACTGTGATCCCAGACTGCACCGGCTCGCTGAAATGACAGGCGACATCCACAACCAGCACCGGTTGTGGATGTCGCTTTTTGGTCCAGAATTTGAAGCCTGTTTGGGGTCTGCCCTACAATCCCGACTGAATTGCCAGGATGGCCGCGTTGGTGCGGTCGGGCACATTCAGCTTGGCCAGGATGGCGCTGACGTGGTTACGTACGGTTCCTTCGGAAAGGTGAAGTTGGGCTGCGATCTCGGCGTTGTTCAGCCCCCGAGCGATCAGCCGTAGCACCTCCACTTCCCGCTCGCTCAGCTCCTCCAGAAGCTGTGATGCAGGCGCTTCCTGTCGGCCGGCCACCTGTTGCATCAACCGGCCCGCCACCGCTGGATCGACAAAGGATTTCCCTTCCACCGTCCCCCGGATGGCCTCCACCACCTTCTCCCGGGGGGTGTCCTTGAGCAAGTAGCCCGACGCGCCGGCCCGGATCGCGTCGAAGACCCACTCGTCATCGTCGTAGGTGGTGAGCACCAGCACCTTGACGGCGGGATAGCGGGCGCGGATCTGGCGCGTCGCCTCGATGCCGTTCATGCCCGGCATCTTCAGATCCATCAGCACCAGGTCGGGCCGGAGCTGCCCGGCCAGCTCCACGGCCTCCGCGCCGTCCTCCGCCTTTCCCACCACCTGGATGTCCCTTTCCAGCCGCAACAGCATCTCCAACCCGTCGCGGATCAGGGCCTGGTCGTCGCAGATCAGCACCTTCATGCTTTCGATCCTTTCTGTCTCCAATCCTTGAGGATGAGCCGCACGGTGGTTCCCTGCCCCGGTTGGCCGGCAATCTGGAGCGTGCCCCCCACCAGCTCCGCCCGTTCCCGCATGCCCGCCAGGCCGAAGTGATTGCCGGAGGCCACCTGTTGGGGGTCGAACCCCCGGCCGTCGTCCTCCACTTCCAGCACGATGTCGTGGTTGCACCGAAGCCGCAGGCGCAGGGTGCGGGCCTGGGCGTGATGGGCCACATTGGCGATGGCTTCCTGGGCTACCCGGTAGATGCACTGCTCCACCGCCGCCGGCAGGATGGGCAGGTGTTCGGGCAGGGACAGCTCCAGATGCAGGTTGGCGCGCGCGGCGGTCTCCGTGGCTATCTGGCGCAGCGCGCCGGACAACCCCAGGTCGTCCAAGGGGCTGGCCCGCAAGGCCTTGAGGGCCCGGCGGGTCTCCTGCAGGCCGGACCGGGTGGCGCGGATGGATTGGTCCAGCATCTCCTGGGCGGCTGCGGAATCCACATGCCAATAGGCCTTTACCGTCTCGAGCTGTACGCTCAGGGCGCTCAGGGTGTGGGCCAGGGTATCGTGCAGCTCCCGGGCCATGCGATTGCGTTCTCGGCTCAGGGTGAGCTGTTCCAGGGTGTTGGCGTAGTCCACCAGACGGGCGTTGGCCTGGGTCAGCCGCTCGCGCTGTTCCTGCAAATGCCGGATCAAGGTGCTGATGAAATGGCCCACTGCCAGAAAGCTGACCGAGCGCACCACAGCCACAAAGGTGACCACATACATGGTGCCGGAGTTGCCTGAAGGCAGCATCCATTGGAGCCCGATCTCCAACAGGGCTGTGGCCACGGCATAAAAGGCCACCACAAACTCGGGATAGTGCCAGGCGGTGATCGCCAGACCGATGAAGAGCACGGGCAAGAGGCGCAAGGTCAGGCCCTCCACATTGGACATGGGGCCTGGGGGTAAGGGGCCTACCCAGAACCGGTTGGCCACCATCGGCGCAGCCGCGATCAGCACCAGCATGAGGGGCGTGTAGAGGCGCTGCAACCGGCGTTGAAGCCCCGACCAATGGGCACAGGCCAGAAACATGCATGCCACCAGGCCGTTGACCAGGTAGTAGCGTCCCAAGGCCTGGGGTGCTGCAGACAGGATCAGATCTGTAGTCAGGAGCAGGACCAGGTAGATCAGCCACATCCAGCCCGCAATACGAAAGAGCGAGCGGGGGTCGTCGAGATCGTGGTCGTAGGTGTTCATGGCTCCATCTTAGCACAGACCGGGCTTGCTTGCCGTCTGCATATCATCATGTTGGCCTCCCTGCACCCATGATATTTGTCATGGCCGGGCCTGCAGATTGCACGGCCGGGATGGAGGAAGCATGATCCTGGGCACTCGTCACCGGCCCTGGAAGGCTGTATCCTGTGGACAGCCCTGGTGACGGGCGCAGATGCTTTCCGGCCGCAACTGCGACAGTCGAGCATCTTTGATAACTGTGGATTTTCTCAAAACGATTCAGGAGTTACACCCATGTTGGAGAAAACATTGAAGAAAACAACCCTGCTCGGGGCGATTCTGGCCCTGGTAGTTGTCTTGGCCGCATGTAGCAACACCACCATGGTCCCTATGAGCGACCCGAACGTCGGCGCAGGGCCCGTGACAACGGACCAGGAGGGTACGCTCCTCCCTGACCAGGAAGCAGCCACCCTCACTCCCGCGGGAGACACCGCGAGCACAATCTCGGCCTCTTCGGCGTCGGCGACCTTCGACACCACTGCCGGCATCCAGGCCGTACAATGGGCGGAAAACGTGACCATCACCCTGGGCGAGGACACGTTCCGCTACCAATCCAATGGGCTGCCCAACCACGACCTGCCCGAAAAGTTCCTCATTCCCAAGAACCCGGCCAACCAGCCCTTTAGCAACAAGACCCTGGACGACTTCAACGTGGTCACCACCACCGAGTACCTGCAGGAGAGTCCCATCGATGTCACCCTGACCCTGCACCCCACCTACGCGGAGACGGTGACGCAGACCAGCCTAGGGACCATTGGCTACATCCTCAGCGGCGCGCGGCTCTTCAACGACTACGAGAACATGGAGCGCTCGGTGGTGGCCCTGGACGACAACATCACCTTCACCTTCGACGAGACGGGCCATGACCACGCCTCGTTTGTGGACGAGTGCAACGGCCATCCCCTGGCGGACGGCTCCAACTACCACTACCACGGCGTGCCCAAGTGCATCACGGCAGAAATAGACGTGGCGGGCGAACATTCCCACATGCTCGGCGTGCTGCGGGACGGCTTCCCGGTCTACGGACCCCAAGGCGAGGATGGCGTGCCCATGACCAACGCGGACCTGGACGCGTGCAGCGGTCACTTCGGCGCCACGCCCGAGTTTCCCGAGGGCATCTACCACTATCACCTGACCGAGGACGAGGCGCCGTACTCCGTGGATTGTTACAAAGGCGTGGTGGACGCCTCCACAGGCGATACCGGTGGCCCTGCCGGTGGTCCTGGCCAGGGTGGCCGGCCGCCGCAGATCGACCTGGCCGCCGCAGCCGAGAAGCTGGGCGTGACGGAAGACGCCCTGCGCGCGGCCTTGGGCGATCCGCAGCAAGGCCCGCCGGACTTTGCGGCCGCGGCCCAGGCCCTGGGCGTCAGCGAAGAAACCCTGCTGGACGCCCTGGGCATCCTCGCCGGCGCTCCTCCGGCCAACGGTCAGCCGCCTGTCGGCCAGCCCTGAACAGGGCAGCACCTGGTTGGGCGGCAAGGCCCCCTATTTTCGAGTCGTTCTACGTGAGCAAATGAGAATCAAGGAGTTGAGCAATGACCAACAACAACAGATTTGGGCCAAACGGCTGGACACCTGAACGCCTGGGCTCTCTGACAGGCAAAACCTATGTCATCACCGGCGCTACCAGCGGTACGGGACTTGAGGCGGCACGGATATTCCTGTCCAAAGGCGCCCAAGTGGTGATGTTGAACCGCAATCCTGAGAAGTCGGCCACTACCATCGCGCGGCTGAAGGAGGAATTTGGCCCGGATGCCGATGTGTCCTTCATCCAGATGGACCTCGCGTCCCTGGATTCGGTCCGGAAGGCAGCCGCCGAGGTGCTCGAGCAGGTTCCCCGGATCGACGCGCTGATCTGCAACGCTGCCATTGCCCAGGTGCCTGAACTTCGGTTCACCGTGGATGGCTTTGAAAGCCAGCTCGGCGTGAACCACTTCGGCCATTTCCTGCTCTGCGGATTGCTTTTCCCGCGGATCGAAGCGTCACAGGGGCGCATCGTTGTCGTCGGCAGCAACGCGTACAAAATGGGGCTGAGGCGAATCCAGTTCGAGGACCTCAATTTTGAAAAGAACTACTCCGCCTGGAACGCCTACGCCCAGAGCAAGCTGGCGCAGATGATGTTCGCCTACGAACTCCAGCGGCGCGTCCGGGCTGCGGGCAAGCAGGTCCAGGTGTTTGTCTGCCATCCCGGCGCATCCAGAACGAGTCTGATAGACAGCAATGCCGGCCGCTTTAACAAAATCCTGTGGGCCATTCTCTCTCGGATAATCGCACAGCCCGCCGAAAGGGGCGCCTGGCCCGAAGTCATGTGCGCAACGGAAGAGGGACTGAAACAGGAGGCGCTTTACGGTCCAACCAGGCGAGGTGAGACAGTCGGCCCTGTCGGTGAGTGCTCGTTAGATGCAATCGTCCTGGACCGGGAGGCGGCGACCAAGCTCTGGGAGATCTCTGAAGAGAAGACGGGTTTCCGTTGGGGGCTGCCGGCGTGAACAACGGCCCCAGGCCAAAGCTTCTGGATTCGGACTGGCCGTGCTGTTCGCGGCCGTGGCCCTGCGACGACGGCACGCATAGGCTGTAGAGACGCACGGCCGTGCGTCTCTAGTCTCTACAGCAGGGGCGAAAAGAGCCGGGCCACCGAATCCCGGAAGCGCAGCAGGAACGGCCCTTCCTCATATTCCCGCAGGTTGAACTCCCGACAGTGGGTCAGATCCCGGCGAAAGTCGGCCTCCAGCTCAGCGGCCATCTGCCGGTCATAGATCACCGCGTTGATCTCATAGTTGATGCCGAAGCTGCGGATGTCCATGTTGGCCGTGCCGATGGTGCAGACGGTGGAGTCGATGCTCATGGTTTTGGCGTGGAAGTAGCCATCTTCGTAGAAGAAGACCCGTACCCCCGCCCGCACCATCTCCCGGATGTAGGTGTTGGCGGCCCAGTAGGGGATCTGGCTGCGCTCCACGCCCCGGGGCGCGAGCATCACCTTGACGTCCACGCCGGCCAGGGCCACGGCCTTCAGCGCCTCGGCGATGCTGGCATCCAGGATGAAGAAGGGCGACTGCAGGTAGATGTGGTCCTGGGCGGCCACAATCATGAGGAAGTAGAGCTGCCGAATGGCTGCCCACTGGGAATCCGGCCCGGAGGTGATGATCTGGATGGGCAGGTAGCGGTAGGGCTCTTCCAGGGGCGGAAAGTAGCTGGGGTGGGTCAATTTTTCCTTGGTGGCGTAGTACCAGTGGGTGACGAAGAGCCCCTGGAGTACCCGGGCCGCCTCCCCGGTGAGGCGCAGGTGGGTGTCCCGCCAGGACTTGAAGCCCGCGCTGCCATCCAGGTGCTCCTGGCCGATGTTCAACCCCCCTGTGTAGCCGATCTTCCCGTCGATGACCGCAATCTTGCGGTGGTTGCGGTAGCCGATGGTGTGCAGGCGCAACACCGGCGAGTAGGGATGCACCTGGACGCCGCCGGCCTGGAGTTCCTTTTTGTACCAGCGCTTCAAGGTCCGAAAAGAGCCCACCGCGTCGTAGAGCAGGCGCACCTCCACGCCGGAGCGGGCCTTTTCAATCAGCAAATCCTTCAGCTGGATGGTGAAAGGGTCGGTCTGCCAGATGTAATACTCCAGGTGGATGGAGTGGCGGGCCTGGCGGATGTCCTCCAGCAGCCGGGGGTACTTCTCCCGGGCATCCTGCAGGATCTCTGCGTCGTTGTGGACGGTCAGGGCGGAGAAGGAGTTGTTGTAGACCAGCTCCAACAGCTTGACGTACTGGTTCCCCAGCTTCTGCTGCACCTCGCGGATGCGCTCTTCCTGGCGGGCGATGATGGGACCCAGCCCCTGGGTCAGCTCCCGCCCCAGATCCTGGTAGACGAACTGCTTTTCCCGGCTAAAGGCCCGCCAGCTCCGCCCAAAGAGGAAGTAGATGAGCACGCCGCCCACGGGAAAGATCAGGAGCAGCAACATCCAGGCAAAGGTGGATTGGGGGCTGCGGTTCTCGGAGATGATGAACACGATCACGCTCAGGGTGTAGAGGGTGATCGCGGCCGCCGCCACGGTGCCCAGGGATGGGAGCAAAGAGCCGCTAATGTCTTCCATTCTGCGCTTGAGGCGGTTGGTCGTCGCGGATGAGGATGATCTCGGTGATCTCGGGCGGGCAGTTGATGCGGATGGGCGCGGAGCCGAAGCCCAAGCCCCGGTTGGTGTAGAGCCAGCTCTGGTTCACCCGATACAGGCCATAGTCATACTTGCGGCCCAGGTGGGGCAGAAACCAGGGCCGGCGGCGGGGCACGCGGATCTGGCCGCCGTGGGTGTGGCCGGAGAGCTGCACTGCCACCTGGGGATGGCGGGTGAATTGGTCGGCCAGGTCGGGCTCGTGGGCCAGCAGCACCACTGGCACCCCCTCCGGCACCGACGCCAGCGCAGCCCGCAGGTCCGGCCGGCCCATCCAGCCGTCATCCACGCCGGCCAGGGCCAGCTGCCCCTGCCCCACCTGGAAGAGGTGGCTGCGGTTGTGGAGGGGGGCCAGATCCACCTGGCTCAGCCCCTGTTCCACCACGGAGCGGTTGGTGGAGATGTCGTGGTTGCCCAGGACGCTGAAGACGCCCAGGCGGGCGTTCAGCCCGGCCAGGGCCGGCGCCAGCTCGAAGATGGCCTCGGCGATGTGGGAGACGTAGTCCCCGGTCAGCACCGTGAGGTCCGGGCGCAGCTCGTTGGCCCGGGCCACCGCCTCGCGAATGAAGGAGACCTGGGTGAAGGGGTAGAGGTGGAAGTCGCTCAGCTGGACGATCTTGAATCCGTCCAGGGCCGGATGCAGCCCCGGGATGGACAGCCGGATCTGCTCCACGGTCAACTGTTTACCGATGGCGATCTGGCCGAAATGGCGAAAGAGAAAACGGCTGGTTCGTTCAAACAGTCGGTAGATGTGTCTCAATGGGGCTCCTCGATGGCCTAACGTTCGTTGCGCCGGGCGCCATGCCCCGTGGGCTGGCACGCCGGACGCGGACCCGGCCCCCAAGTATACCCTTGAACGGGCCAAAATGCACACCCGGCCACAGGCTGTTTGGTCCTGATCTGCCCGCGCCCAAGGGCGGGAGCCCCCTCCCTGGACGCGGGCAGGGTCGGCGTTACAGGCCCAGGCGGGCAAACTGCTCGGCCGGCGCGTCGTTCTCTTGCATCAGTCGCACCAGGTGCTGGATCATGCGCTCCTCCACCGCCGGGTCCTGGATGGGTTCCGTCTGTCCGGGATCCTCCTGGAGGTCGAAGAGCATGGTGCCGAAGGGGAAGGGGTTGCGCGGGGTGCGCGCCGGGATCTTCATCACCGGGCAGCCTTTGGTGAAGGAAAAGGGCGGTGCGATCTCGATCTCCTGCAGCTCCTCCACGCTGAAACGCGCCCGCATGTGGGTGGGCATGAGGGTGTATTCGTACAGCGGCGTGTTGTCTGGCCGGGCACAGGCCCGCATGTAGACGTAGCGGCCGTCGGTGACGTTGACGTGGCCGCCGTGGATGCCGAAGAGCACGGCCTCCCGGGTGGGCGCGTCGTGGGCCAGGGTCTCCCGCAGGGGGATGCCCTGCATGTCGGGCGGGCGTTCCACGCCGAAGAATTCCAGCAGGGTGGCCGGCAGGTCGATCATCTGCACCAGGTGCCCGCAGCGCACGTTGCGCCGCCGGCTGCGGGGATCCCAGATGAAGAGGGGCGTGTGGGCCACCTCCTGGTAGAAGGGCTGTACCACCTTGGCCCACCAGTCGTGTTCCCCCAGCAGGAAGCCGTGGTCGGTGCAGACGATGAGCATGGTGTCGTCCCACAGGTTGAGCTCGTCCATCAGGTCCAGCACCTTGCCCAGGTAGGTGTCGCACATGCTCACCAGCGCAGCGTACTCATAGCGGAGGTGGGCCACTTCTTCAGGCGTCTCCTGGACCTGGCGATAGGGGGGCCAGTCGAAGTGGCGGCCGTGGTACTCGTGGGGGTAGAGGTCTTTGTACTGTTGCTGGGTGAAGAAGGGCTCGTGGGGGTCGAAGGTTTCGATCTGGAGGAACCAGTTGTCCTCCTGGTGGTTGCGGCGGATGAAGTCCAGGCCGTTGGCGAAGGTGCGGGGCTGGGGCTGATCCTCTTCCCGGCGCATGAAGGCCCGGTTGATCCAATCCTGTCGCCAGGTGCTTTTGAAGCGGGTCTCCCCGCCATGCCTCCGGTCTGCCACCACGGGCGGGATCTCCGGATCCCGAACCTGGCCGATCCAGTGGTCGCCTTCCTGGCCCCGCTCGAAGTTCCAGGTGGTGTAACGCTGGTGGTAGGTGGCGCCGCCGTCCTCGAAGTAGTGCTGGTGGTCGGTGGAGAGGTGGGTGTAGACGCCGTGGCGATCCAGGATCTCGGGCATGGAGTCGTCGAAGGGCTCCAGGGGGCCCCAACTCCGGTGGAGGAAGTTGTAGCGGCCGGTGTGGAGTTCCCGTCGGGCCGGCATGCAGGGCATACTGCCCACGTAGCAGTTGTCGAAGGTGACGGTCCGTTCGGCCAGGCGGGCAAAGTTGGGCGCATGCACCCAGTCACAGCCGTAGGGAGGCAGCATGCGGCGGTTCAGGGTGTCGAACATCACCAGGATGGCTTTCATGGCAAGACTCCTCGTCGGGGTTCTGCGGGTTGGGATTTCGGGCTGGGCGATGGGGGGCGGGCAGGGGATGGGGCCTCCCATGCCGCGCCCCGGGTGGCATGCGGCGGGGGGAGGCTGTCAGCGGATGACCGACTTGGGCGTGGGCTCGATGCGGGTGACCACGGTCTTGGTGCGGTCCAGCATTTCACCCACCTGGGGTGAGATTTCGTTCTGCCAGTAGTCGGTTTCGTAGACGGCCTTGTAGAGGCGTTCCCGCTCCTCCTCGCTGTCGAAGCGGCGGATCCAGACGTAGAGGTCCTCCTCTTCCTGTCCCACGAAGGAACCCACCACCACCATCCCCTTGGAGACCTGGTAGGGGATGATGACCTCTTCCATGAAGCGGACCCAGCGCTCCCGCTGTCCCGGTTTGGTGCGATATTGACGTAATTCGAAAAACATGGTGGTACTCCCCTTGGATGGATGGCGCTCGCTGGTTGCGTGGTACGTGGTGCGTAAACTGGTACACGCACCACGTTGGTTTTACATTCCCGCCCAATTTAGCCCAACACGACCGGTCCGGCTGGGCGAGTAAATCCCGGCAGAAATTCGCCGATAGTTTCCACCAGGGGTAGTGTCGCCGAATTTCTGCCGGGGTATTTACGTCAGACTGTACTAGTCGGCCAGCATTCCTTCCCGCCGGCAGGCGGCAGCCAGGCGGGCGATGCCCTCCTGGATCTCTTCCGGGGTGTTGTAGCCGAAGCAGAGGCGCATGTAGTTGCGGCCGGAGACGCCGTCGGCCGCGAAGGCCGTGCCCGGCACATAGCCCACGTCCTCCGTCTCCAGCACCCGGTCGCGGATGCTGACCAGGTCGGCCTGCTCCGGCAGCCGGACCCAGATGTACAGGCCGCCCTGGGGCCGGCTCCAGGTGACGCCGTCGCCAAAGTGCTCCTCCAGCGCGGCCAGCATGGCATCCCGCTTGCGCCGTTGCACGTCGTTGATGACCTCGATGTGGGAGTGGAGCTGGCCTGTGGCGAAGCGGTGGACCGCAAAGGCGGCGAAGGTGTTGACGGCGCCGCCGCTCTTGGCCGCCAGGGCTCGCTGCAGCAGCTCCCGGGGCGCGGTCATGTAGCCCAGGCGCATCCCCGGCGCGATGATCTTGGAGAAGGACGCCACATACATCACCCGCCCCGTCCCGTCCAGGGCGTAGAGGGAGGGCACGTCGCTGCCCTCGTAGCGCAGGTCCACGTAGCAGTCGTCCTCCAGAATGGGTACGTCGTAGCGCTGGGCCAGCTCCACCATGGCCTGGCGTCGCTCCAGGGGCATGGTCCAGCCCTGGGGATTCTGGAACGTGGGCACGGTGTAGATGAATTTGACCCGCTTGCCCTCGGCCCGGGCCTGGCGGATGGCCGCCTCCAGCGCGTCGGGCAGCATGCCCTGCTCATCGCAGGGCACGCCCCGGATGTCGGCCCGGAAGCGGCGCATGGTGTTGAGGGTGCCGCTGTAGACGAAGTCCTCGGTGAGGAGCACGTCGCCGGGGTCCACCAGCGTCTCCACAATCATGTGGATGGGCTGGCTGGAGCCATCCCCCAGGATGATGTCGTCCGGGCTGACGTGGATGTCCCGATCCCGGGCCAGCTTGTTGGCCACATATTCCCGCAGGGGTGGATAGCCCTGGCGATGGTGGTAGATGGCCAGATCCCGGCCTTCTTCGGCCAGGGCCTGGCGCAGCCCCTCCACCAGCTCGTCCAGGGGGAGGGTTTCCGGGTCGGGGTAGGCCACGGCGAAGTCGTACCGGCCCCGGCGGGGCATGCCCAGGGGCGCGGGCTCGGCGGCATTGCGGGCGAAGAGCTGCTCGTAGCTGAAGGAGTTGTTCGCGCTCATGCCGGGGCTCCTGCCTGGCTGGCGGCCACTTCCTCGTTGGCCCGCTGCACCAGGGCTTTCATGTAGCCGATGGTGTAGGCGGTGCCCACCCGGGGATCGTTGGCCATGAGGGGGATGTGGTCTGGGATGATGACGCCGTCGAAGTTGACTTCCCGCAGGGTTTTCATCACCTGATACATGTCCATGTAGCCGTTGTCCACGAAGGTCTCCACAAAGTGGGGCAGGGGCGCGCTCACGTTGCGGAAGTGGACCTTGAAGATCTTGCCGGCCCGGCCAAAGTCGCGGATGGACGAAAGGACGTCTTTGCCCATGAGGGGGCCGCCTTCCAGCCAGCAGCCCACGCAGAAGCAGATGCCCACGTTGGGGCTGTCCGCGATTTCCAGGGCCCGCTGGTAGCCGTCGTAGCTGCTGAAGATGCAGCGGGGGACGCCGGCCAGCTCGGGCTGGGGCGGGTCATCCGGGTGGATGCCGATTTTGACGTCGGCCTCTTCGGCCACGGGCGCCACCTCCTGGATGAAGCGGGTGAAGTTGTCCCAGATCTCTTCCGGCGTGTAGCGGCGGCCGTGGGAGAGGGGCGTGTAGTAGTAGCGGCCGTTCCAGTGGCCCTTTTCAGCCTTGGCCAGGTCGAAGGCCCGGGCGCTGGCGCCGCCCCGGGTGGTTTCCCGGTCGGTGCTCCAGATACCGTTGGCCATGTGGGCGTAGGTGGTGTAGGGGATGCCAGCCCGGCCCAGGTCCCGCAGGTGTTGCTTGTACTGCTCCACCTTGGCGTCCCGGTTTTCCAGGCCGAGGACGATGGCGTCCTGGTTGTGGACGTCCCGGTTGCCGAAGCCGTAGATTTTGAGGCCGTGGTTTTCGAAGAGCTTGCGTCGGCTGGCAAAGTATTCGTAGCTGGCCTTGGACGCATCGGTCCAGAGCACCACGTAGTCGATGCCCATCTGCTTGACGAATTGGAGATCTTCCTCGCTGGGCTCAGGCGACATCTGGGCCGCAATCTTGAGCCCCGGCTCGATCTCCACCTTGCTGAGTTGGGTCACCATATTCCTCCTTGCTGTGACCTGTCAGGTGGGTGGATGGTTTGGGGATTTGAAATGGTCAACGCCATGGCAGGATGTATCGGGTTGCTGATGGATAGTGTATGCGATCCAATCAGGTCGGTCAATTGTGGCCGCCCATGGGGGGCTTCCGGCATCGGATCCAGCCCATGGGACTGGATAGCCTCGCGCCCGGACCTGCCGGCGCCTACGGCCGCACGATGCTGCCGTCGGCGCGGCGGTCTTCGGCCATGTAGAAGGAGCGGGCGGCCAGCTCCGGGTCCAGCAGGGCCCGGGCCTGATCTTCGTCCACGTCGATGCCCAGGCCCGGCTGCTCGTTGGCATAGAGGTAGCCGCCCTCCAGCACCGCGTGGCCGGGGAAGGCGGCATACTCCTCGGGCCGGAAGTGGTTCTCCTCCTGGATGCCGAAGCTGCTGCTGGCCAGGTCCAGGTGAACCGCGGCCATCTGGTTGACGGGGTCGTTGTCGCCTCCTTCCTGCCAGGCGGTGCGCACGCCGAACCATTCGCACAAGGTGGCGATCTTGCGGCAGTTGGTGATGCCGCCCCCTTTGGAGACCCGCACCCGCACGAAGTCGATGAGCCGCTCGGTGATCAGGGGCATCCACTCGTGGGGGTTGATGAAGAGCTCGCCCATGGCCTGGGGCGTGGTGCACTGCTGGCGCACCAGGCGATACCAGTGGATTTGCTCCGGTGGGAGCAGGTCCTCCAGGAAGAAGAGTCGGTAGGGCTCCAGCAGCTTGGCCAGGGTGACCGCGTTGGTGGGTTGCAGGTGCTCGTGGACGTCGTGGGTCAGCTTGGGGCCGAAGCCCAGCTTCTCCCGCAGGTAGGCGAACATCTTGGGGATGTTCTCCAGGTAGGCCTCATCGTCGAAGACCCGGCTGTGTCCCCAGTGGTTTTTGGGCAGGCGGGCCTGTTCCGCGTCGATGAAACCGCCGCCGCCGTAGGGGCCCAGCTGGCAGCGGATCACCTGGTAGCCTTCCTCCATGTAGCGGCGGACGTCGTCCTCCAACGCCTGCAGGTCGTCGCCAGCGGCGTGGGCATAGGCCATCACCGCGGAGCGGGTGGGGCCGCCCAGGAGCTGGTAGACGGGCATGCCGGCTTCCTTGCCTTTGATGTCCCAGAGGGCCATGTCGATGCCGGCCTGGACGGTGTTCAGGATGGAATCGTTGCGCCAGTAGCCGCAGGTGTAGATGCTCTGCCAGATGTCCTCGATATGGCCGGCGTCCCGGCCGATGAGCAGGGGGGCGATGGTCTCGATGGTGGTGATGACAGTTTTGGCCCGGTAGTGGTCGCTGGCCGAGCCAATGCCGTAGAGGCCGGGCTGGTCGGTGAGGACTTTGACGATGACCCAGGTGCCGGCGGCCCGGGTGCGGATGGTCTGGATGGCGGTGATTTTGGGCATGGTTGTCCTCTGGTTGGGTTACTGCCAGGCGCACGTTTGTGGGAAAACCGCGCGGGCCTGGGCCAGGGGAGCCTAGGCGCAGACCGGGGCGTTGCCGTCCCAGCGGTTGAAGGGCTTGTTGTAGTGCTCGGCGGCCAGGCGATCCCGGGTGTCGTACCAGAGCCTGGCCCACACGGCCGGATCCCGCAGCTCCTGGTCCGGATTCGAGCGACTTCGGGCCACAAAGCCCGGGAACGCGCCCCGGCCCGTGGCCTGGCCGATGGGGTTGTAGCGCAGATCAAAGCTCCAGCGGATGTCGTTGCTCACATTGGGCAGCGAGGCGTGGCAGGTGCGGCGGTGCAGGAAGAGGACATCGCCCCGCTTCATGGGCATGGGCACTGCCTGATCCAGCTCCAGCAGGGTATCCGGGATGCTCAGGCCCACAGGGCGTGGACAGTGGGTGCGCAGGCCGGTCCGGTGGCTGTAGGGGATCACGGTCAGGGGGCCAGCCTCCACCGGCGCGTCCAGGAGGGGGAACCAGACGGTCAACATCTCGGTTTCGTCGGCCTCCGGCAGGACGACGCCGTTGTCCTGATGCCACGGCGTGGCGCCCAGTTGGGGACGACCGTCCTCCGTGGTCGGCGTGAGATGTTCTGGGGGCTTGATGCGCACGTGTTGCACCGGATTGGAGTAGATTTCCGGACCGATGATGGATTCAACCGCGTCCAGCAGGCGTGGATTGGTCAGGGCGCGGAAGACGGCCGGCCCCACCCAGAGGGGCGTGTCCGGCTGGACGTTCCCCTGGGGAAGGGAGAAGTCAAAATACTGGGCGTGGACTTTGCCGCTTTCCCGGTAGATCTGGATCAGGCGCTGGCCAAAGGGCAGCTCTGGATAGGTGGACCGGATCTCGCCCCGAGCATAGAGTTCGCTGGCCAGCCTGTCCAGCACTCCCTTGTACTCTTCGATGATGGGATCCAGATCGGCGACCGGATCCAGAAGACCCTCGACCAGGAGGTAGCCCTGGTCCTCGAACTGCTGTACCTGCTCTTGGGTTAAGAAAGTCATGTTGTGTCCTCCTTGGTTCCCTGTTGAATGGGTTCTAAATGGAAAAGAGCGATTGCTTATCCAGCTCCCTCTGGGGCATCTGTGAAATCTATGTCTCTGCAGTGAAGTCATCAGTGGCTTATAATAGCCATGGGGTCGCGAACCGACTGCCGAAAACCAGTGTGATCAAGAAATCCCGGCAGAAATTCGCCGATCAGGCCTCTGGCCTGCGGCATAGCCGATCGGGTCTCTGGCCCGCGGCTTCGCCGATCGGGCCCCGGGCCCGCGGCTTCGCCGATCGTTTCCACCAGAGGGAGCGCGCCCAGAGGGCACCCGGAATTTCTGCCGTGGTATTTACGCCAGACTGTACTAGAGCCGAGATGAAAAAGGGCGAAATACGCTTGAGATTGATGTTAAGCAGCCAGGCGGCATTCAAATCATCGTCCAGTAGGTCTGCGATTGGAAAGTCCACAGCTGAAATGACACCGACTGTCTTGCGCAGGGGCACCCCCGATTCCGTAGGACCGGCTGCCGTACCGGACCGTCGGTCACCCATGGAAACCAGACCCATGATGCCGCGGGATTGGGCAATCGGTATTACACCACAAGTTTGACCACATCTCAACCTTGAGCCCTATTTGCAGACATGAGCCGTGCGACTCCTATGCTATAATGTGGGCAGAAGAAGTAGACGTGCCCGGGCCGAAGCCCTTTGGCGGTATGCTGCACCTTTCGAACCATCTCCAGGATCGGCCCCAACTCACCCGCCGGATCTCGGCCCAACTTCCAGCCGGGCCAGTAATCGTAGTGGCCGGTGCCGGATACGGCAAGACTGGCCTTCTGCGCCTGCTGGCCCAACACCTTCCCGGCACCTGGTTGCCCCTTTCACCGGCCGACCAGGACGTGGCCTATCTCTCCACACGGCTGGCTCCACACCTGAAAGATGGCCGCCCCCTGCTCCTGGACGACCTGCACGTGCTGGAGGGCGCGTCAGAATCCCTCACCTGGCTGAGGGAGCAGATCCACGCGCGGCCTCGCTGCTGGGTGCTCAGCGGTCGCCAGATCCCTGTGCCCTTGCAGGCTGCCCTGGACGGCGCATCTTGGCTCGTATTGAATGAAGACGACCTGGCCCTCTCCCCCGCAGAGGTCGCGCTCTGGCTGGCGCCCACAGGCTACAGTGAAGAGGAAGCCCAGGCCTGGCACGCCTACACCCGGGGCTGGCCGCTGGCCGTGGCCGCGCTGGCCCGCCTGTCCACCCGGCTCTCGGCACCCCAAGCCCACCTGGCCGGCGCGCTGGAAGCTTACCTGCACGAGACCCTCTTTGCCCGCCTGTGGGTCGAACTGCCGCCTGGCGTGCAAAAGCTCCTGCTGTTGACCGGCGTCCCCTTGCGCTTCACCCGGGAAGTAGGCGAGCATCTCTGGCAGTGGGCCGGTGAGACGGGACCGTTCCAGGATGCCTGGGCGGCCATTTTCGCGCGGCGGCTTTTCGTGGAGCCGGCGGAGCATCCGGAGCACTGGCGCTACCACCCCATCTTTCGCGCTTTTCTGCGCACGCAGACGCTCCGGATCGAAACCATAGCCAGGGCCATCATTGCCTGGGCGCGAGAACAAGGCGACTGGGACCTGGCCATAGAACAGGCCCTGGCCGAAGGGCTCTGGGGGAATGCAGCCGAACTCCTGGAGAATATGCCCATGGAGGTTATCTGGCGCAACGGCCGGGTACACACCTTGCGGCGCTGGGTGCTCAGCCTGCCCCGTACCGTGGCCCACGCCCACCCCGCGCTGCTGGCCCGCCTGGGCGTTGAACTCTGCCGGGTGGGCTTGGTGGAGGAAGGCGCAAAGTGGATGGAGGAGGGCGCGGCCTTGCTGGAAGCCCGAGAAGACCCCGAATCCCTCTTCCGCGCCTGGCAGACCCGAAGTTACCTCAGTTTCACCACGGGGCGCTACGGGGAAGCCATTGCCCGTGCCCAGGCCATTTTGCCCCGGGTGAGTCACCCCCAACAACGCCTGGAAGTCCTCACCCGCCTGGGCAATGCCTGCGCCTGCACCGGTCAACTGCCCGCCGCACGGTCGGTCTACCGGGAGGCCATTCGCCTGGCCGAGGAGATCGGCGACCAGACCTTTGCCGCCTTCATGAGGGACAACCTGGCGGCCAACGTGCTGGCGCCCATGGGCTACCTGCCCCAGGCTGCAAAACTGCTGGAGCAAAATCGCCCCTACTACGAGCGGGAAGCCCGTCCGGCCAACCAGGCGGTTCACCTGGAGGGGTGGGCCACGCTGGACATCGAGGTGGGGGATTGGGAGCGCCTGCAAGCGCGCCTCACGGCGATTGACCGGCTTCTGTCCCAGGTGGAAGCTCCTGCAGGGAGCACCCTTTTCTGGCTCTACGCCTTCAAAGCTACCCTGGCTATTGCCAAGGGAGCATGGGAAACGGCCGAGGCACACCTGGCCCAGGCCGAATCCTGGCACGTAAACCGGCCGGACCGCCTGTTGGCCCTGGCCCAACTACGGGCCTGGCTCGCCCGCCGACGGGGGCGGCCGGACGAAGCCATACAAGTGGCCGAGGCCGCTCTGGCTCAACCGTGGCAAGAGCCGCTCCCCCGGGGGCTGGTGGCCCTGGAACGGGAGATCGCGCTGGAAGAGCGAGCGGCCCCTGTGCCGCTCACCCTCCATCCAGACCTGCAGGCCCTGCTCCAGGCGCGGGCCTTGCCGTCCCTGTTGCGGCTGCGGGCGATGCTCCTCTGCCGCTGTTACCGGGCCGGACAGATGGAAGCCGCGCGCCGCCATCTGCGGGTGTTGAAGTCTGCGCTGAGCCGTTTCCCCCACCTGCGCCCCGTGCTCACCGGCCGGGACCCGGAACTGGGCCACCGGACCTGGCGGGTCGCCCTCTTGCTGGGCGACGAGGACGAGGCCGTCCCGGCGTTGGGGCGTATCGGCAACGTGGCCGGGCTGGCCGACCTGCTGGAGCACCCCGATCCGGCCGTGCGGCGGCGTGCGGCGCAAGCCCTCGCCGCCACGCGACGGGAAACGGCCATGCCACCGCTCCATGCTGCCCTGGCACGGGAGCACGACCTTGATGTGCGGCGCGCCCTGGAAGCGGCCCTGGTCCGGTTGGAGGCCGAGCCGCCGCCCCCTCTGCGGGTGCAGTTCTGCGGCCGCTTCCGCGTCTGGCGGGGCGGCGAGGAGATCCCCGAACACGCCTGGCCCCGGCCGGCCGTGGTGCGCCTCTTCCAGTACTTCGTCCTCCACCGGGGCCGGCCCCTGCCTCGCGACCGTATCCTGGAGGACCTGTGGCCCGACCACCCGCCCCGTCGCGCGGAAGCCCTCTTCCGGCGGCTGCTGAGCTGGATGGCCCATGTGCTGGAGCCACACATGCGCCCTCGGGGGCCCTTCCGCTATCTCTCCGTGGCCTGGGAGGTCTACACCTTCGACCCATTGGGCTGTGTCTCCACCGACGTGGAGCGCTTCGAGCGGGTGGTGCGGCAAGCCCTGGGGGACCGGGACCTCCCCGACCTGCCTCCCCTGCCCGACGAGTTGCCGGAAGTTTTGCGGGCGTGGGAGCCGCCGGTAAGCGCCGCGCCGTACGAAGCGTGGTGGCTGGAACGGGTGGAGCGGTGGCAACAACTGTACGCAGAAGGGTGCCTCTACGTGGCCCAGGCCTACCTGGTACGGGGCGTTCTGCAACAGGCCGTGGAGTGGAGCGACCGGGCCCTCATGGCTGCTCCCTGGCTTGAAGAAGCCTATCAGGTGAAGATGCGTGCCCTGGCCCGGCAGGGGAAGCGCGCCCAGGCCCTGGCCGTCTACGTAGCGGCCCGCCAGGCCCTGGACCAAGAGTTAGGCGTCTCCCCTTCTCCCCTCACCGAGCACCTGGCCGAGTGTCTCCGCCGGGGCGAGATGATTTGAACCAAAACCTACCCTCCGCTTTTTCCTCATCGCCCCATTTGGCCTTGTTCTCACTTTGTTCTCACACCGTTGATATTTGAACTTTGGACAAAATGGGCTACTGGAGCAGTAGTTGATTTCAACGGGAATCCTGCGCGAAAACCATATCCCGATCCTTCCTTGATACACACTGTTGTCCGGCAATACGGCCAGGTAGGCTCTTGCCCGTGCGTTTGAGATCTGATGGGAGGATGTGAAGAGGAGAAACCATGAAACGCGCCACAGGTTTGATCGCCACAGGCATCGGCATGACGCTGCTGGGAGTGGCCGGCATGGCTCTGGGCGGGTGGCTCTTCTGGCATGCCGATGCCCGATGGGAGGGGATAAGTGCAGTGTCCGTCCTGGTGGGGAGTTTTGGCCTCTTTGTAGCAGGCCTGTGGGCCACCCAGGAAGGGTTCATCGCAACGGCCGTGACACAGCGGCGGGTGACGGTCGAGCCGCTCGAGGCGCGTCTGGGCGAGGACCTGCGAGTCCAGGCCACCCTCATGCCCCGCCGTACCCTGCAGGCCGGACCGGTCGTTTTCACCCTGGTCGGGCGGGAGCGGATACGGATCCGACAAAGCCACCGCTGGACAAAGGAGAGAACCGCCGAGCCGGTCAACCTGACGGCCACTCTGGCCGAGGCGGTGACCCTGGTGGCCGGCCAACCCCAGACCTACACGGCCCGCTTCACCGTGCCGTCCGAGGCCATGCCCTCCTTCTCCCAGGACGAATCCTTCAGCGAGAAGTGGGCTTTTGCATGGTTTGTCCGCTTTCGGCTGGGCCTTCCCCGGCTGCCGGACGTGGAGGAAGAGATCCCCATTCGGGTGGCGCCTGTGCAGGCCGGAGCCGGGCCGCCGGAAGCGCTTGCCGTGGCCTCCGGCCCCGTCCCGGCCCCGGAGGCATCGGGGCCCCTGCGCCTGGTCGTGGACCGTACAACCCTGGCCGCAGGCGATGCCCTCTCCGGCCGGGTGGCCTGGTTGGGCGAAGGGGGTGAGGAGCCGGGCCGCGGTCTGCGGGTCGAGCTGGGCTACCGCACGCTGGCCGGGAAAAAGCCCTGGGAGAAGCGGCGCTGGGAGCACGTGGTAGCCCAGACGGCCTTCGAGCCCACCCCCGGCCGGGAGTGGCCCTTCACCCTCACCGTGCCCGTGGAGGGACCCATCACGTATGCCGGCACCCTCTATCAGGTGGAATGGTTCGTGCGGGCGGTGCTGGACCGCCCTCTCCAGCGGGACCTGCGGGTGGAATACCCCCTCCGGGTCCGGCCGCGGACAGGGGAGAGCACGTTGTAACATCCGGTCACTCCAATCACCCACCTGATTGCGTCGTGCTTGTTTGGCGATAGAGGGGACATCTGAAAGGAGGTAGGGCAGAGATGAAGAAAATCAGGGCTTGTTTCGATTTTGTGTCGAGTCTTGTGCATCTATTGGGGAAGTGTGCGATGAACGGGAGCATGAAACCGAGCAAAGTGACGGGGAAAGGTGCCCGGCTGTGGGGGTACCGGCTGCTGGTATGTGTTGCTGTGCTAATGGCGCTGCTCGGTGTCGTCGTGCCGACCATCAGCCGGATCGCCCACGCCGCCCCTTCAATAACCAACGCCTTTGTTTTCAGACTTTCACAAAACGCCGATGTGCTTGTGGGATCCGCGAATGTAGACGGCGCAGTCAAACCGGTGGTGTGGCGGATCGCTACCCCCTCGTCCCTCAGCCCCGGCTTTCACTGGTTGGCGTCCGTTGCCTCTCCGCAGGTCCTCGGGACAGGATTGGCGGACAAGCCTTACGGTATCGCGTTAGGGCTCACCGCAGACGGCCAGATCGCGTGCGGTTATGCCAGCGTTAGGGCTGACGCCGCCTCAGGCGACGCCGCTGTATATTGGGATCTCTCCGCCGGCACGCCGTCCGGCGTGCTCCTCCCGGGCCACTCATCTGGGGGGAATGTGGCCTACGCCTGCGCCAAACGCGGCTCGGACGTCTACATTGTGGGCCGAACGACTCCCGAGTTCCCCAAAGCGACCATTTGGAGAAACGGCGCGGTGTGGTACCAGTACCAACAACTCTACGGTATTTTCCACGACATCACGCCAGATGCTGCGTTTGCCTCGGCCCAGTTAGGATATAGGGCATATATTTTCGACTTGTCCCCCCGGATGGGAGCAATTTGGCTTGGTGATTTGCAAATGCCGATTGAAGGAGCTTACTCGTCCAGGATAGCCCCTGATGGGTCTGCTGCAGCGTTTTCGGACACCAATTCACCGCCTCCTCGTAGCAAGGTCTGGCTCTCCGGAAGCACGTATTCCGTTAATATGGCCGTCAACCACGTGCAGGCGATCAACGGCGTGGTCTATGCCTATGGCGCTGACAGCACCCCACGGGCCGTCCGCTGGCGCAGCGATACGAACACCCTCGAGGACCTGAACCAGGTCTTCGCCTCGCTGCTGCCCGACGGTGTTGTCTTGAAGTCGGTGAGCGCCATGACACCTGATGGCCGGTACCTGGTGGGCACTGCTTTCAACCCTCAAACCGGCTCCGATGAACCGTATATCATTGTGACATCACCGGCCGGCGTTCACCGGCTTTACCTGCCGCTGGTGATCAGAGAGAGGTGAAGTCTCTTGAAAGGGCGCGGGGCCGATGTGTCCGGCGGCCCCGCGTGGATACTTGGTGGTCTCGATCTGGTACCGGACGCGCGCCGGCTGCAGGAGAAGGAGGGAGACGATGTTCCCGAATCCCGGGCAATCGAGCTATTCAGGCAAGGCGGGAGATGGACCGGCGGGGGCAGGCCCTCTACGGCGCCATTGCCTTCACCGCCCAGGCGTCTCCGGGAAGTGTTCTGACACTGATGCTCACATTTCCCCAGCCCATCCCTCAGGGAGCGGTTTTGAAAAAATATGCCAACGGCACCTGGCAAGATGTTCCCGGGAGCCAGCTCTCTGGGAACATGGCCACCTATCAGGTCCAGGACGGAGGGGCGTTGGACGGGGACGGACAGGTCAACGGACAGGTGGTGGACCCGGTTGCCCTGTTGACTCCGATCCCGCAAGTGGCGGTGCAGTACCCGCCTGGCTTTGGCGCCTACGAAGAACTGCGCTGCTGGGCCCATGAGCAGTGCATGGCCCAAGCGCAAGGAGATCCTGCCACGTGGAGACACTCGAGCGCTTTGGGGTGAGATGATGAAATGATCATGTCTGCCCCTGGTGGTGCGCTGAACGCACGGGGATAAGCCCTATGGTCACCGAGCGCCAGGAGTGGCCCGGGTGGTTCGACGAACGGGGAGATCCGGTCTTCCTGCGCCATTTCACCGAGCGCCTGGTGGACGGCCTTGCTTCGCCGCCCGCCGCGCCGGTCGACGTTGCGACCTTGCAAGCCCAGGCCCGGCGGGCAGCCGCCTGTCTGCGCCGGGTGGAGCGGCTCCTCACGCCGGAACAGCGCGCGCCGGTCACCGAGTGCCTGCTGGAACTGGCTGTGCTCTACACACTGCAGGCCCTGTTTGTCCTTCAGGAATCCCGGTCCCTAGAAACGCCGCCGGACAGCGCCCACACGGGTTGACCGGAGCCGCGACCCACGACCTTACATAGTGCAGAGAAGATGTGAAATAGTGCAGAGAAGATGTGGCGCCGAGCTTATCGGATCCCGGAGCCCAATGTGGAAGCGTTGGCCCAGGAACTCCAGGCGTGGTACCGGGCCCAGGGGTTCCAGGTGGCCCTGGACCGAACTGGAGGTCGGGTGGTGATCCGGGCCTGGCGTCCGACCCGGTGGCAGGCCGCCCTGGGCCTCACGCCGACATGGCAGGTGGGCCTGCATCCCCACCCGGAGGGCCTGACTGTGGAGATGGACGTCGCCTACCAGGTGGACCCGGCCGTCGCCGGTCCCACAGGCCACTTCCTCCTGTGGGCGGTCCTCTTCGCCGCAACCTACGCCGACTGGTTGCGCGTCGCTTTACCCCGGCAGACCTGGCAGACCATCGAATACCTGCTTGCCACGGGCAGGCCGCCGCCTGCTCCGCGGGGAGACTCGGGTGTCTAGGCTACGGACGCGAGGTGACATCAACCTCGTTTCTACCCTTTCTCCCAGGTCAGGCTGGCGTAGCCCCAGGCCAGGACGCCCCACACCACCACACTGTAGGGAATGCGGTTGCCGAAGAAGGCGCCGCCCCCCATGAGCTTGATGAAGGTGGATCCAGAAGGCCTTCCACCAGGAGGTAGCCCTGCTCCTCGACTCCTGGGCTCACCGGCTTTTACAAGCTCGCGAGCCCGGTTTACAATGAAACACCATCGCTGTCGAGTCGATTGGAAGCACAAATCTCCGGAGCAAGCAACCCATGTCCCAACAGCCCAACATCCTCCTCTTCCTCACCGACGACCACGGCGCCTGGGCCAACGGCTGTTACGGCAACCGGGAAGTCCAGACGCCCACCCTGGACCGACTGGCCCGAGAGGGAACCCTCTTCACCCACGCCTACACGCCCACACCGGTCTGCTCGCCGGCCCGGGCCTGCCTGTTGACCGGCCGCACGGCCAGCCAGGTGGGCATCCACGACTGGCTGCAGGAGGCAGAGCCGGACATCGGCGAGCGGGACTGGCTGGCCGATGAGGTGACCCTCTTCCAGCGGCTGCAGGCGGCCGGCTACACCACCGGTCTCTGCGGCAAGTGGCATCTGGGCCAGTCCCACCGGACGCCCCGAGGGGTGGACTACTACTTCGGCCTGCCGGGCTGGCAGGGCCGCCACAACGGCACCTACACCTATGTGCTCAACGGCCAGAAGGTGACCCTCACCGGCAACAAGTCCCAATTCATCACCGACCACGCCCTGGCCTTCCTGGACCAGGTGCCGGCCGACCGGCCTTTCTTCCTCAACGTGGGCTACATCGCCACCCACTCGCCCTACAGCCAGCAGGAGCATCATCCCGCCGTCACAGAGCTTTACCAGGATGCAACCTTCGCCGACATTCCCCCGTACCATCCCCACCCCTGGGCGAAAAATGAGAACGGCCCCGGCGATCCGCCTGCAGAGCAGGCCGTGCGGGACCGGTACATCGGCTACTACGCCGCCGTCACCGAGATAGACCACAACGTCCAGCGGATTCTCGAGAAGCTGGAGGCCCTGGGGCGACTGGAGGAGACCATCGTCATTTACACCTCGGACCACGGCTGCGCCATCGGCCATCATGGCTTTTGGGGCAAGGGCAACAGCACTCGTCCCCTCAACATGTACGACATTTCCCTGCAGGTGCCCCTCCTCTGGCGAGGACCGGGCATTCAGGCCGGCCAGCGCCTGGACCGGGCCGTGGACCACTACGACACCTTTCGCACCATCCTGGATATGACCAGCGTTCCCCTGGACGATGGACGCGCCTATCCGGGCACTTCCTATGCCCCCATGCTTCGGGGGGAAACCATCCCCTGGGACGACACCCGTTTTGGCGAGTATGGCGACCTGCGCATGATCCGCACGCCCGAATGGAAGCTGGTCTATCGCTATCCCAACGGCCCCCACGACCTCTTCGACCTGGTCAACGACCCCGGTGAAACGTGCAACCTGGCCGACCGTGCGGACATGCAGCCTATCCTGGCTGACCTGAAGGCCCGCCTGGATGCCTTCTACGCCGTCTACAGCGATCCGGCGAAGTCTGGCCTGCGGGTCAAAGAGCTGCACCGCCACAACGCCGCTGCGGAAGCGTGGCGGGATGGGCTGCGGGAAGCGCGCGGCCTGCAGGTTTACCCGTGAGCGGCAGGCCTGCAGCCGTAGGTCCTGCTCTATATCAAGTGACCGTCAGCCCGCCGTCGATGACGAAGCAGGCGCCGGTGGCGTAGGACGCGTCCGGCCCGGCCAGGAAGGTGATGAAAGGGGCGATGTCCTCGGGGCGGCCCAGGCGACCCAGGGGGATGCGCTGGATGAGCTGGGCGGCCCGTCCGGTCGGGTCGGGATGGCGTTCGTGGCTGGGGGTGCGTTCCAGGGCGCCGGGGCAGACGGCGTTGCAGCGTACCCCGTGCTTCGCGTAGTGAACCGCGATGTGGCGGTTGAGGCCCAGGAGGCCGGTCTTGCCTGTCATGTAGGCCGGGTTAGCCGAGGCGCCGTTGAGGGCGGTGACGGAGGAGACGATGACGATCACGCCGCCGTCTCCCTGGCGCAGGAACTGGGCCAACCCGTACTTGACCGTCAGGAACACGCCCCGGTAGTTGACCGCATGGGTACGGTCCCACACCTCTGCAGGGAGCTGGTGCAGGTCCACATCCAGGTCGTGGAGCTGGATGCCGGCATTGGGCACCAGGATGTCCAGGCGGCCGAAGCGTTCCACCGTCCGGGCCACAGCTGCCTCCACCTGGCCGGCGTCGCTCACGTCGGTGGGGATGGCCAGGGCGGGGTGGCCGGCGGCCGTCAGCTCCGCCGCGACCGCCTCCACACCCGCTGCCGGGATCCCGGTGACGGCCACGTTGGCACCTTCGGCTGCCATCTGGCGGGCTGTGGCCGCGCCAATGCCGCTGCCGGCGCCGGTGATCAGGGCGGTTTTTCCCTGGAGTTTCATGGCACTATCCCGCCAACGCTGCGAACCATTCCCGCAGGACCCGGGCGTGTTGGGGCAGGGCTACCTCCGGCTCTTCGATCTCCGGGTGCCACTTCTTCTCCCACTCCACGCTCACGAAGCCCTGGTAGCCTTCCCGATGTAGCAGCTCCACCGCAGCCCGGCAGGGGACCTCACCTTCGCCCAGCAGGACCAGTTGCCACGAGCCGTCCGGCCGGCGCCGCGCGTCCTTGATGTGCACATGTTTCACCCGGGGGCCGATGTACCGCCAGGTCTCCTCGATGGATTCGCCCATGCGGTAGGGGTGATGCACGTCCCAGATGGCGCCGACGCGCGGGCTGTCCACCTGGGCCAACACTTTGGCCACGTCCTCACCCCGAGAGAAGGCATCGTGGGTTTCCAGCACGATGTCTACGCCGTAGCGTTCCGCCGCGGGTACGGCCGCGTTCAGCGCGTCGGCCAGCCAGGTCACCGTTTCGTCCAGGGTGTGGTCCGGGTGGACGTTGCCGCCGAAGGTGCGGACCATGGGCACTTCCAGCTCATTGGCCAGGGCCAGGTAGCGCTCCAGCAGTTCCAGGTTGGCCTGGCGCTCTGCCGGGTCGGGCGAGGAAAAGCGGGTGGAGAGGCCCAGCCCCACGATCTGGAGGTTGTGTCGGGCCATGGTTTCCCGGACGGCCCGACGGCGTTCTGTCGGCAAGTCGGCGGGGATGACTTCCCCATCCAGCAGGCGGATCTCCAGCCCACGGTAGCCGTGGGCCGCGGCCTGGGCTGCCGCAGTCTCCAGGGACCAGTCGGGGCAGCCCAGGGTGCTGAAAGCGAGAGGAAAACGGTCGGCCATGGTTCACTCAATCTCCTGGGGTAGGGGGCACAGACGGTGACATTCTTCCTGCAGCCACATGACCCGGCGCACGCTCTCCGGGGTGATGGCCAGGGGCTTACCCTCCCGGATGGTGGCGTAGAGGTCCCGGTAGAAACCCTGGAAGGCTGTCCGGGTATCCACCGGCGGCGTCCAGGTCTCCTCGTGCCAGGTCAACTGGTCTCGGTTGTAGCTGCGGTCGGGCGTAGGGCGGGTATCCAGCTCTCGGGGGGGCATCTCTTCGGGCACCACCCAGCGCCAGCGCAGCTCCCGGGGGGTGCCGGTAAGGCCGCCCAGGGTTCCCTGGATGTGCCAGGTTTCGGGCGGGTAGGCATCGCAGCTGCTGATCTCGATATCCACCACCGGTGCATTGGGGCCTTTGAAGACGATCTTGACGAAGTCGTCGGCGTCGCCCAGGGTCAGGGTCCGGTCCAGATGGCAGAAGATGGTGTCCGGGTAGTCCGGGCCGTAGAGCTGCAGGGCTTGATCCAGGAAGTGGGGGCCGGTGTTGTTCAGGCTGCCGCCGCCGAACTTCTGCAGGGTCTGCCAGTCCCAGCGTCGGCTGAAGCCGGAGGCCGCTACCCGGATCTGGACGATGCGGCCCAGCAGGCCAGAGCTTAGAATTTCCCGGACTTTGATGAATTCGGGCTGGTAGCGCCGCTGCTGGAAGATGGTCAACACCCTGCCGGTGTCGGCTGCGGCCTGGATCATGCGATCTGCGTCCTCCAGGGAGGTGGCCATGGGCTTTTCGCAGACCACATGCTTGCCTTTTTCCAGGGCGGCGATGGAGGCACTGGCGTGGAGGTGGCTGGGCAGGGCCACTACCACCAGCTCAACCCCCGGATCGTTCAGGAGTTCGTCGTAGTCGGTGTAGGCCATGCAGTCGAAGCGTTCCACAGCCTCCTGGCGCCGGCCTTCGTCGGCATCCACCACCGCGGTGACCCGGTACTGCTCCTCCAGGGTGGAGAGCAGGCCCGCGTGGATGGACCAGCCGCTGCGGCCTAAGCCGGCGATGCCGACCCGGATCGGTTCTTGATTCATCTTGGCTTTCTTTCTAGCTTGTGGAGTTGATGGCGATCGTGTATACCTGCCAGAAGGGGATCTCGTTGACAGCTTTGTGTGGCCTTCATTATACATCAGGGCGGGAAGCAGCAAAAAGTGGCGGGCTCCCTTGCCTTCGCCAACGCCTGTGTCTTCGGCCTACCTCATGGTATAATCCTTTTATGACCTCGCCTATCCTCGCCACCAAGTTCTACATCCCGTCGCCGCCGCCTCAAGCTGTCTCCCGCCCACGCCTGCTAGACCGACTGAACGCGGGCCTGCACGGCAAGCTGACCCTCATCTCGGCCCCGGCCGGGTACGGGAAAACGACCCTCGCGGCGGAGTGGGTGTATCAGTTCCAGGATGCGCCCGATGTGCGCGTCTGCTGGCTCTCCCTGGCCGAGGATGACAGCGACCCGCTTCAGTTTTTCGCCTATTTGTCCGCGGCAATGGGTTCCGTCCCTGGCGTCCGCTCGACGCTGCCAAAGCTGCTTCGTTCCGGACAGCCCACGCCCGCCAGGCACTTGATGGCCGCCTTCATCCATGACGTTTCGGCTGTTTCTGGCTGCATCTACCTTGTCCTCGACGACTACCACGCCATCGCCTCCGCCGCGGTTGAAGAGGCGGTTTCCTTCTTGCTCCAACACATGCCCCCGCAGATGAACCTGCTCCTGGTCAGCCGCACCGATCCGGGCTTCCCCCTCTCTCGCCTGCGCGCTCGAGGTCAGTTGGTGGAACTGCGGGCGGACGAGTTGCGCTTCACCGCGGGGGAGGCCGCCGAGTTTCTCCGGCGCGGGATGGGCGTGAGCCTGACGTCCCATCAAATCGCAGCGCTGGAAGCCCGCACCGAAGGCTGGATCGCAGGGCTCCAGATGGCGGCGCTGTCCATGCGCAACCGGACCGATGTCGACAGCTTTGTGGCCAGTTTCACCGGCAGTCACCGTTTCATCATGGACTACTTGATGGAAGAGGTGCTGGCCCATCAACCCGCCGTGGTGCGGGATTTCTTGACGAAGACCGCCCCGTTGCACCACCTCTGTGGTGAACTGTGCGACGCGGTGCTGGCCGGAATCCACGAACCGCCCGAACGCCCCGCCCAGGAAATTCTAGAACAGCTCGAAGCGGACAATATTTTTCTGGTCCCGCTGGATGAAGAACGCCGTTGGTACCGCTATCATCACCTTTTCGCCGACCTGCTGCGGAAGAACATGTCGGCGGAGCTGGCCTGCGCAGTACGCAAGCAGGCTGCACGCTGGTCGCTAGAACACAACCGCACCGGCGACGCTATCGAGTACGCGCTGGCTGCCAGGGACTACGAGGCGGCCGCTCCCGTGTTGGCTGAGCAGGGGCTCTCCTTTCTCTTTCGAGGCAAGCTGGCCACTTTGCAGCGCTGGTTGGATGCCTTTCCAGATGAGTTCTTGTCCCGACATCCCCGGCTGTGCCTCCACTATGGTTGGGTGTTGCTGAATCAGGGCCGGACCGATGCGGTCGAACCGTACCTGCGAACTGCCGAGCTCGCGGCGCCGGACGACAACGCCATCCGCGCTGTCACGGCCTTGATCCGGGGCAACATTGCGCGCACCAATGAAGACATCGAGACGGCTCTCCATGAAGCGCAGATCGCCCTCCAGTTAACACCTCCTGAGAACGCCTTAACGCAGGGCGCCGCTCTGCTCCAAGTCGGTGCGGTCCAGATCATGACAGGTAAACCGGCGACGGCCGTAGCGACCCTGTCGCAGTCCCTGGATCTGGCCAGGCAGACGCAGAACTTGAACGTGGCCTTCCTGAGTGGCGGTTACCTGGGGCTGGCCCATATCTTGCTGGAAGAGCTGGAGCAGGCGGAAACAGTTTTGCAGAATACCCAGGCTCACGCCCAGCATCTGGGTTTGGAGCAAAGCCCGCTGCTTCTCTATGTTCACCTGGGCCTGGCGCACCTGGCTTTTTCAAAGCAGGCGTTGGGCCAGGCGCGCTCTGAAGTGAAGCAGGCCGTAGCCCACTGCCGATTGACAAACGAGCAAGGCGGACTGCGCTGTAGCCTCATGCTGGCAGCGCTCATCGAACAGGCGGCGGGCCAGCGCAAGGCGGCCTGGCAGGCATTTGAAGACGCCCGAACGATTCCCTCCATGCTGGGGAATCCCGAAATTCGCCGTCAGATGGGGATGATCGAGCGGACTCTGCACGCGCCGGCCCCGTCGCCTGAACACGTGAAGGTGGCCCGTTTTCTGGCCGCAGGTGCGCCCCTTTCCTATGCCCAGGCTGCCATCGCCCAAACCAGGACCCATGAACGCCTCCCGCAGGCACTGGTGGAGCCCCTCAGCAATCGGGAACAGGAGATCCTCGCCCTCATCGCCGCCGGACGGAAGAACCGGGAGATCGCCGAAGAATTGGTGATCAGCCTCAACACCGTGCTCTATCACACCAAGAACATCTACGGCAAATTGGGCGTCAACAAGCGGATGCTGGCGGTCCGCCGGGCTCAGGAGCTCGGCCTGCTATAACCCACTCGCGACACGCTCCCACAGCATTTCCTCACACGAACCACAGCTTTTTCGGCCCCACAACTACAGTTTGTTGTGGGGCTTTTGCGCGCCCGTCCGGCTACCATAGCACCATGATGAGCGACATGGATTCGGCCTTCAGGCAATATGAGTTCGCAATCCAGGGCATCCTGGACGTCCAGTGGGAAGGTTGGTTCGAGGAGATGGCCATTCACCACACCCACGACGGCAACACGATTCTGCGAGGCCCCATCGTCGATCAGTCCGCACTACATGGGGTACTGCGGAAAATCCACAATCTGGGGTTGACCCTGATCTCGGTGAATCCCCTAATGGAAGGAGACGGATCATGAGTTTTGAGGCGAAAACAAACGGCGCCGGAAGTCTGCAGAAGTGGGGTGGGGCGGCCGCTCTGTACGAAGCCCTGGCCTACATCATTGGCATTGTCGGATTTATCGCTGTGGTGAATATTTCCGAGGTTGCCGACCCGCTGCAGAAGGTGACCGCGATGGCCGCAAATCAGGGACTGCTGACCCTGCTGTACCTCCTGGTCTACGTGATCTGGGGCGCGTCTTTGGTTGTGCTGACCCTGGCCTTGCACGAACGTCTGCAGGGAGACGTCTCAGCCCTGGCCCGCACGGCGACGGCCTTCGGCATCATCTGGTCGGTGTTGGTGATCGCCAGCGGGATGATCTACAACGTGGGCATGGGGACGGTTGTGGAACTCTCTGCCCACAATCCAGAACAGGCGGCCACGGTCTGGCTCGCGATCGAATCCGTCTTCAATGGGCTGGGCGGCGGCGTGGAGGTGGTGGGCGGCATCTGGGTGCTGCTGTTGAGCGTCGCTGGGTTGCGCAACGGCGGACTGCCTCGACTGCTCAACTACCTGGGCTTTGTGGTGGGAGCCGCCGGCGTGGCGACTGTCGTCCCTGCCCTGGGCGAAACAGGCGCCATGACCTTCGGCCTGACCCAGATCGTCTGGTTCGTCTGGCTGGGCATTGCCATGCTGCGACGGCCTGCCGGTCTGGCCCTTCATTCTGCGCCGGGAGAGGTGGCCGTCCACCCCGCGCCGGCACGGTAACCGGCTGATTCACATGACGGGGCAGAACGTGACCCAGAGCCACCCGAATCCACAGGAAACAACGGCAACCATTGCTTCTTTCCAGCAGAAGAGTACCGGTCTCTCCCTGGTTATCACCGCCAGCGCGGCGGCCTACTACATCGCCAACATGTGGCCCATGCGCCCTATTGCCCTGGCAAATGACGCCATCCCCGCCGGCTACGGTGGGCTGGTCCTGGGCACAGTCATCCTGATCATCCTGGCCCAGATCGTCTTGCAGGCCGTCCTGGCCATCGGTGCAGGGAGCACACCGGCCCCCACCGCACATGAGCGGAACGCCGCCATGAAGGCCAATCGCAACGCTTACCCAGTGCTTGTGACAGGTCTTCTGGCCGCTGTGGGCTCCGTCTTCCTACAGGAACTGACCCCCTTCTGCACGGCCAACATTGCCATTCTGTCCTTCATGGCCGCGGAGATGGTGCGGCTTGGCTCCCAGCTCGTCTACGCGCGGCGATAACTTGGCTGCGGGGGAGGCTTGTCGAACGTCCCCGGATTCGACAAGCCCCGGCAGTCCCAGGGGAAATACCATCTCAATCAAGATGACGTCCTGGAGGAGAAGAAAGATGAGAACGAGACAACTTTTCAAAACGATCGGGTTCGGCTTGTTGACCCTGATTGGCGTCACGATGGCAGCGCTTGTCGGACTGTTTGTCGCCACAGATGGGGAGCAGTCAGTGCCTCACACGGTGGCCACAGACACTACGCTGCCTCGTGTCGAGATCGATGGTGTGACCTTCCACGCCGAGACCTTTGGCGACCCGGCCAATCCGACGGTGGTGGTAGTGCATGGCGGCCCAGGCGGCGACTATGGCTACCTGCTCAACCTGCACCAACTCGCTAACGACTACTTTGTGGTCTTCTACGACCAGCGCGGGGCAGGCTTATCAGCGCGGGTCCCAGCAGAGGAGATCACTTTACAAAGCTCTGTGGAGGATCTGCACCGCATTGTCAACCACTTTGGACAAGGCGAAACCGTACGCCTCGTTGGGCATTCTTGGGGCGCCATGCTGGTGGCAGCTTACGTCGGGCAGCATCCCGACAGCGCGGCGCAGGTCGTCCTGGCGGAGCCAGGGGCGCTGGACAATGCCGGGTTGGCGCGCTTCAGCGAACGGCAGGCCGCCTCCGCCTGGAGCTTTGCCTACTATCGTTTGCTCGTCTCCGCCATCTTCGAATCCCTCCACCTGGATGGACCGGATGCCGAGGCCCAGATGGATTATATCTACGGCCAGATGTCGGCCAACTTTACCAATACGGCTGCTTCCGGCTACCGCTGCGAAGATGAGAACGTGGTCGCCGTTCAGCCGGATGTCCCTGTGCCGCCCCGCCGCTTTGGCGCGACCGCGTACAAGGCTTTGTTTAACCCCGAGGCGGATCTGTCGCCGATTGCCGCCAATGCGGACAATTTCAGGGGCGATGTCCTGTTCATGGCTTCGGAATGTAGCCGGTTTATCGGCGAAGCATTTCAGCGGGGACAGATGGGCCTTTTCCCCCAGGCAAAACTGGTGGTGATTCCGGACGCAGGACATGAAATGATTGGCGAAAATCCGGTGGAAAGCCTGGCCGCCATCCGGGCCTACTTCGATGGTGGAGACTTATGACCTGGCGCGTCCCGCTGTCGGGCAAGGGTCACAACGGCTTGAATCCTTCGAATCCAAGGAGCATATAGTTGGCGCCTCTTTTCGACTTGAATGTTGTCAGCATAGCTGCCCATGTCGCCACGGCGCTCTTCGCCATCTTCATCGGCATGCAGATCCTGCTCGCTGCCGGCGTCTTGCCTGTCACCATCGCCTGGGGTGGACGGCAGCCAGTGCTGACGCCTGCTTTGCGCGTAGCCAGCGTGGCGGCGGCTCTCATTTTGACCTTTTTTATCTATGTCATCCGCTATCGGGCCGGGCTGATGGGGCAGACACCGGCGCCGCCCTGGATCCCCATTGCCGCCTGGGGGGTCACCGGATTCATGGCCCTCAACACGCTGGGAAACTTCGCCTCTGTGAACAAGGTGGAGCGCTTTGTCTCCGGCCCGCTGACCGTAATGATTGCCCTGGCCTGCCTGGTGATCGCTGCGTCTTGAGAGCCATCGGCGCTGGCTCTCAGGCACCACAGGCAGGTGAAACGTCCCCTCAAACCCCGCCTTCGATTGACAAATGGTTCCATTCCCATTAGAGTACTGCCCAGGATCCTATCCACTCCTACCAGTGACTATCCTACATCATCTGCTGACATCTCATGGCCACCCATCCCAATATCCTGCTCATCATTTCGGACGATCATCGCCACAGTGCCCTCCACGGCTTTGGCGAGCCCGCGGTACAAACGCCGGTTCTGGATCGGCTGGCAGCCGACGGGGTAGCCATGCGCCGGGCCCACATCATGGGGGGCATGACCGGCGCGGTATGCATTCCGGCGCGCGCCTGCCTCCACACCGGGGCCCATGTCTTCCGCTGCTCTGTGGGCCACAGCGTGGAAGCAGGCCGGGCGCTCTCCACCCTGAACCCCGAGCTGGCCCTGCTGGGGGAAACCCTGCGTGGGGCCGGCTACCAGACCTTTGCCACGGGGAAGTGGCACAACGACCGGGCCAGCTTCGCCCGTAGTTTTGAAGGCGCGGCCCGCATCTTCTTCGGCGGCATGTGCGACCACGACAAGGTCCCCCTGCACGACTTTGACCCCACGGGCGCCTACCCGCCGGAGCAGGCCTACATCGGCGAGGGCTTCTCCAGCGAGCTCTTCGCCGACGCCGCGGTGGATTTTCTGACCAACCACGCAGACGGCCGTCCCTTTTTCCTGTACCTGGCCTTCACTGCCCCCCACGACCCCCGCACCCCACCGCCAGAGTACGCCGCCCTCTACGACCCGGCTGCCATCCCGCTACCGCCCAATTTCTTGCCTGAACATCCCTTCGACAATGGTGAGCTGCGGGTGCGGGATGAACAGTTGGCGCCCTGGCCCCGCACGCCCGAGGTGATCCGCCAGCACATGGCCGATTACTACGGCATGATCAGCCACATGGACGCCCAGATCGGCCGGGTGTTGGATGCGCTGGATCAAGCCGGCCACGCGGACAACACCCTGGTCGTCTACCTGGCGGACCATGGCCTGGCCGTGGGGCAGCACGGCCTCATGGGCAAGCAGAACCTGTACGACCACAGCATCCGGGTGCCCCTGATCCTACGCGGGCCGGGTGTGCCCGCCGGCCGCCAGGTGAACGAGCTGGTCTACAGCTACGACCTCTTCCCCACCCTCTGCGACCTGGTGGGCCTGCCCATCCCGCCCACGGTGGACAGCCGCAGCTTTGCTGGCCTGGTGCAGGGGCGGGAGACATCCGGCCGGGAGACGGTCTTCGCGGTCTACAAGGATGTACAGCGCATGGTCAGCGATGGCCGCTGGAAGCTGATCCGCTACTACCGGGCCCACGAGCGCGGCGTGGGCGAGGATCGGCTCCAGCTCTTCCACCTGGCCGAAGACCTCTGGGAAACCCAAGATCTGGCCGGCCAGTCGGCCTATCGCCACGAGCTGGAGCGGCTGGCCCAGGCCCTGGCCGATTGGATGCAGGCCGTGGGCGATCCCCTGGCCGCGGTCCCTATCCTCCCCAACAGCCCCTAGCACCGAGAGGCGTCAAGGCGCCTCCATCGGTGAAATCTGTGGTGTCTGCAACGGACTTATCTGTGGATACAAACTGATGGAGAAAGCACATGGAACCCGAACTGATTGCCGACTATCAATGTGTCACCGGGGAAGGTCCCCTCTGGCATCCCCAGGAGGGCCGCCTCTACTGGGTCGACATCCCCACCGGGCGCATGTTCCGCTATGATCCGGCCACGGGCCACCACGAACAGTTTTACCAGGGCGACGTGGTGGGCGGCTTCACCATCCAGGACGACGGCGCCCTGCTGCTGTTCATGGCCCGGGGCGCGGTCAAGATCTGGCGAGACGGCCAGCTGGAGACGGTGATCGAGGAGATCCCGGAGGAGCGGGAATCCCGCTTCAACGACGTCTTTGCCGACCCGGAAGGGCGGGTCTTCTGCGGCACCATGCCCACTCGAGAGCGGGGCGGCCATCTGTACCGCCTGGACACCGACGGCTCCCTGCACAAGTTGCTGGATGGCATCCAGGTTTCCAACGGCATGGGCCTGACCCTGGACCGTCGTCAGCTCTACTACACCGAATCGGGCGCGAAGAAGATCTACCTCTTCGACTACGACCAGGCCACGGGCGAACTTTCCAACCGGCGGATCTTCAAGGATCTGAGCGGTGAGGAGGGCGTGCCCGACGGTATGACCGTGGACGCGGAGGGGTGCGTCTGGTCTGCCCGCTGGGATGGGAGCTGCCTGGTGCGCTATTCGCCGGAAGGCGAGGAGCTGCAGCGCATCTTCTTTCCGGCCAAAAAGGTCTCCAGCGTCATCTTCGGCGGCCCGGACTGCACGGACGTCTACGTCACCACCGCGGGTGGCAACGACAAGGCCACCAACGGCCCGGGAGCGGGCGCGCTCTTCCGCCTGCGCCTGGGCATCCGGGGCCTACCCGAATTTCCGTCGCGCGTCCATCCGCCCCGGTGAAACCGGAAAAGTGCAGTGTGCCGCAGCGAGCGGAGAAGTTCTCGAGCAGTTACGTAGTGCGTAGCGCGTGGCGCGTCGAGCAATGGCCCAGGAGATCCTCCTGGGCCCAGTCAGTCGGTTCACGCACCACGCACTACCCATTACGTGCCATGTACCTACCAGCATATGGTTATGAATTCATTTTCCCAGATGGATGCCGATCTCATCGCCGAGCAAGAGGCGCTGTGGACGGCCCTCAATCGTTTTCTAAATCGCCTGACTTCCGCTGAGTGGTCTCATCCCCACGGCAAGACCTGGACCTTTGCGGATGTGCCTTACCACCTGGCCATCTTCAACCGCCTGTTGGTGGACGCCATTGAGCAGGGCACGGCCGTGGTTGAGCCCGAGGCCATCACCACCCTGGCGGAGCTGGATGCCTGGAACCAGGCCCAGTTTGCCCGCCGGCCCATCGGCCAGACCGGGCGCCAGGCCTTTGACACCATGCGGTCCAGCCAGGATGCCCTGCGCACCCTCCTTCATCGCCTGTTGGATCACCACGGTCCTCAGGTCCTGGATTGGCCCGTGTGGCTGCCCATCCTGCGGGTGCGGGGCTGGCGTACCCTGCGCCTGGCCCTGGAGTATAACCTCTGGCATCAGTGGTTCCATTTCGTCGAAGCCCAACTTCGCCGGGACAACACGCTGCCCCATCTGCCGCCCTCGCTGGTGGAGCGGGCCCTGAACTTCCATATGGAATTGAGCGCGGGCGCAGTCACGCCGACCCGGCAGGTCCTGCGCTGGACTTTGAGCCTGAGCGGGGAAGGCGGCGGTGAGTGGACCTTCTACGTGGGCGATGGCGGCTGTCAGGTGGAGCCGGGGGCGGTGGATGCGCCGGACATCCGCATGGAGACCGACATTGCCACCTACCTGAAGGTCTCTGCCTTTGCGCTGCAGAATCCCATGCTGGCCATGCTCAAGGGGCAGATCAAAGTGCAAGGGCTGACCAGGGTCGGGCAGCTACAGCGCCTGTTCGCCGTGAACCCGGACCATGTTTGGCCACCCATGGCCCGGGGCGCTGCGGTACCCGCCGGCGAGTGATGAATTGGGCAAGGGAAGGAGGAGCATCATGCGGGTAGAGTTGGCCTATGGCCGCCATGGTCTGGAGGTCGAATTGCCAGAGCAGACCCACGTGCTGACGTCCCGGCCGGTGCCCGGCCTGCCGGATGAAAGGGCCGCGCTGCGCCAGGCCCTGCGAGCCCCCATTGCTTCGGAACCCCTGGCGGCCCGGGTCAAGCCGGGGGACAAGGTGTTGGTGGTCCACAGCGACATCACCCGGGCCACCCCCAACGACCGCATCCTGCCAGTGCTGCTGGCGGAGCTGGAGGCGGCCGGCGTGGCCCGCCAGGACATCACCCTGCTCAACGCGCTGGGGACCCACCGCCCACAGACCGAGGCCGAGCTGCGGGGTATGTTGGGCGACGCCATCGTGGACAACTACCGTTGCCTGCAACACGACGCCTACGACGACGCCAACCTGGTGCCCCTGGGCACCACTTCCTTCGGCCATCCTGTCCGGGTCAACCGGCTGCTGGTGGAGTCGGACCTGGCCATTTTGACCGGCTTCATCGAGCCCCACTTTTTCGCTGGCTTCAGTGGTGGCCCCAAGGGGGTGTTGCCTGCCCTGGCCGGCGCGGAGAGCGTCCTCAGCAACCATGGCCGGGCCATGATCGCCCATCCCAAGGCCACCTGGGGCGTGACCGAGGGCAACCCCATCTGGGAGGAGATGCGGGAGGTGGCGTTGATGGTGCAGCCCACTTTCCTCCTCAACGTGACCCTCAACGCCCAGAAGCAGATCACGGGTGTCTTCGCGGGGGATCTGCTGGCCGCGCACCGGGCTGGCTGTGAGTTCGTCCGCCAGCACGCCATGGTTCCGGTGGATGAGCCCTACGACATTGTCATCACCACCAACAGCGGCTACCCCCTGGACCAGAACCTCTACCAGTGCGTGAAGGGCATGAGCGCCGCCCGCCAGATCGTGCGACCCGGCGGGGTCATCATCCTGGCCGGCGCCTGCCAGGATGGCCTGCCGGATCATGGCCGCTACGCCCAGCTCCTGGCCGAAGGCGGCTCGCCCCAGGGGGTGCTGGACCTGATCGCCCGGCCGGGCTTCGCCGCCCAGGACCAGTGGCAGGTCCAGATCCAGGCCCAGATCCAGCTCCACGCGGATGTGCGAGTCTACAGCGATGGCCTCAGCGACGCCCAGATCGAGCAGGCCCTCTTCACCCCTTGCCGCAACATCAGTGCCACCGTCACCTGTCTGCTGGAGCAGATGGGGCCAGACGCCCGCATCTGCGTTCTGCCCGAGGGGCCCCAGACCATCGCCTACGTGCGCAATGGCGTCGGCGAGTAGAACCAGGGCGCCATCCCGTGCGACAGAGGGGCGTACGGCAGACGTCAGTTCGTTGACAGGTTGGCATCGGGCATGGGCGCCGGGCCCCTGCTATACTGGCCATGAGCAAATACCAGGAAGCTGCCATTGTGACGGTATCCTGTGGGGGGATGCTGCCGGGGAGACGGCTTCCTGGTATTTTTTTGTTTCCCTTTTGTGAGGTCTGTGGACTTTACTCGAGTGGCAGTAACGCCTGCAGTTTATCGGGATTCAGCACGATGTAGATGTGGGCGATGCCTTCGGGTGCAATCTGGAAGAGCAGCGCGGCCGTGGGCGTGCCGTCCTGGTAGGCGAAGATGGCCGGCTGCCCGTTGGCGTTGCCCGGTACCACCTGGATGGACGCGGATGCCCGACGCACGATCCCCAGCAGAAAACGGGCCACCGGATCTGCGCCTTGTACCGGCTTGCGGGCCGCAGGCACCTTGCCACCACTGTCCGACCAAAGGGCGACGTCCTCAGCCAGGGTGGACATGAGCCGGGAGAGGTCGCCCTGCTGGCATGCGACCCAGAACTGCTCCATCAGTTGGGCCTGGCGAGCCGGCTCCGGCTCAAAGCGGGGACGCTGCTCCTGGATGTACTGCCGGGCCCGACGACCCAGCTGGCGGCAGGTGGCTTCCTTTTCCCCCAACATCTCGGCAATTTCCCGATAGGTGTAGTCAAAGACATCGTGGAGGAGAAAGATAGCCCGCTGGATGGGGCTCAGGCTCTGGAGGAGCACCAGGAAGGCCATGGAAAGCGACTCCGCCTGCAGGAGCTGCTCGGCCGGCTGCCCACCGAGCCCCCACCCGCCAGCCCGCTGCTGGACCAGGGGTTCCGGCAGCCAGAGGCCCACATAGGATTCCCGCTCCACCTGGGCCGACCGCAGATAGTCCAGGCAGAGGCGGGTCGTGACAGTGGTCAGATACGCTTTGGGCGAGGTCACCCCGGCCAGCTCCACCTGGTGCCAGCGCAGGTAGGCCTCCTGGACCAGGTCTTCCGCTACCATGACGCTGCCCACCATCCGGTAGGCGATGGAAAAGAGCAAGGGCCTGAGGCGGTTGAAGATGGCTTCATGGTTCATCGGTCTTTCCTTGATGCACACCGGTTCCATGGTCGTCGAGGGTGGGCGTCGGTGGAGCTGGCTGGGGCGACGGCGGGCCTGGCGTTACAAAGCGACCCTGGCTCGGCGGGTGTTTCCCTGCTGGCTATGGGCGGAGGCGAGGATGGCCTGGGTCGCCTGTCTGGCGCTGGCCAGGCTGGCATTGGCCAGCAGCCCTTCCGGCCCGATCCAGTCGCCGGCCAGGTACAGGCCGGGCACCTCGGCCACCAGCGGACCCGGCCGCCCCGCCAGGCCGCCCAGGGAGGCCCGGGGCAACCCATGGCAGACGGTGAGGCGGGGCAGCCAGCGCTGTTTGACCACTGCCCCGCGCCAGCCGGGCTGAATCCGATCCAACATCTCTTCCAGCTCACGCCGGTCACTTTCCGGATCATTCCGGGGATGGGCTGGCAGGTAGCGGGCCGCGTGGATCAGCGCGCGGCCGTCCGGAGCCAGCCGGGCGGCGGCCGAATGCACCGAAAAGTATACGGCCGCGTCCACGCCCAGGGCAAATGTGGCCGCTGGTCTGGGAAGGCGGGAGAGGCCCAGGTCCAGGCAGGCTGCCTGCACGGGCAACTGTTGCGCCAACAGCCGGCGCAGTGTGGGCGCCTGGGGGGGCAGCAGGGCCGCCGTCGTCTCCGGGCTGGCGGCCACCAGGACGGCCGAAGCGGGCAGGCTGTGGCCGTCGGCCAGCCGCAGGCCCGTCACCGTGCCCTGCTCATCGACCGTCACAGCCTCGGCCCGGGTACCGGTGAGCAGGCGCGCCCCTGCGGCCTCCGCCACCTGCTGCAGGCCGTCCACCAGGGTCTGCCAGCCGCCATCCACGTAGAGCACCCCTCGGGTGGAGAGGCGCAGCTGCTCCAGACCGGCGTCGGCGCTGAGCTCCTCTGGGGCGTGGCTGTAGGTGGTCAGGCGGATGAGGCTGTGGAGAAATGCCCGGGCCACCGGCGGCCGGACGTGTTCCTGGATCCACTGGCCGATGGAGATGGCGCCCAGGCCCTCCAGGCGCAGTCCCTCCAGCCGGGCCAGTACTTTGAGGAGTGCCCACTTGTCGGCCAGCCCCAGGAGCCTGCTGGCCAGGATGGCCGGCCCTGTGGCGGGGAAGGGGAAGAGCCGGCCCCGGTGGATGGCGTAACCGGCCACCGCCACCCGGCCGGCGGGCACCGGCACGCCCAGCTCTGCGAAAATGGTGAGGGCCGGGCTGCCCTGGTAGAGGGCGTGGGGGCCCAGGTTGAAGTGAAACCCGTCGTCCCGTTGGGTGCGGGCGCGGCCGCCTATCTCCCGGGCCTGCTCCAGGAGGGTGACGTCCGCCCCAGCCCGGGCCAACAGCGCCGCGGCCGTCAGACCGGCCAGGCCGCCGCCGACGATGGCCACCGTGGGTGAGGCGTTCTGGTGTTGCATGGATACCTCCTCTATCGCTCTGGTTTTCCGCTGCGCCCTCTGCGTCTTCGCATCGAATCCGATCGGCCAGGATGGTGCCGTCAATCAGGAGACGGATATCCGCTCCTATGTGTGACAGCCATGCCGGGTGAACCCCGAGTTTTGCCAGGGGGTGGCCCTCTCTTCGCCCAAAGCAAGGCGCCAGGGGGGCTCATTCGACGTTTGACAAACGTTCAAGCCGCCACCTATAATGGACGAGGCTGGATGGTTTCGTCCCGTCCGGAATGGCGCATGACGGAATGACGCATGACGGCGACGTGGAGAGCCGGCGGCCCTGCTCCCTCCCCTCGAAGGACCCCGGCAACCCTGTTCCATCGGCCAGCCCAATCTCTCGGACCCCATCGGGTCCATCCGGCCCGGCATGATCAGAATCGGTTGATATTTCCAGCGGTCCAGCATTCTTGGTGCGTTTTGCCATGATTGGACAGATCTTTATACCACCTGACCACGCCGGCCATCTTTTCTGGCTCCCCATTTTCACCCATCACCAGAGGAGGTAGTGCCATGAACCCAGTCCAACCCACCGATCCCCGTCCGCGAGCGGCCCGCTCCATCTCCCGCCGTACTTTTCTTCAGATCTTGGGTGCCGGCGCAGGTATGGGCCTGCTGGCCGGCTGTGCCCCCAGCACGCCGGCCCCCTCGGAGCCGCCGGCCGCGCCCCAGGCACCGGCTGAACCGGAGCAGCCCGCCAGTTGGGAGGGCGGCTTCCTGCGCCCGGGCGGCAACCCCAAACGGGGCGGAACCCTGCGTACGGCCTTCGGCGTGACCACGGCCAGCTTCGACCTGCACCAGGGCGGCGCGGCCCATGTCCTCTGCCACATGTACAACAATCTGGTGCGTCGCAACCTGGTGGATGGCCTGCGCAGCGTGGTGCCGGACCTGGCCGAGAGCTGGGAAGTCTCTGAGGACGGCAAGACCTACACCTTCACCCTGCGGGAAGGGGTGAAGTTCCACGACGGCGAGCCCTTCAGCGCCGACGACGTGGTCGCCACCTTCAACCGCATCATCAACCCGCCGGAAGGCATCATCAGCCAGTTTAAGAACGAATTCGCCATGGTGGAATCGGTGGAGGCGGTGGACGCCCGAACCGTGCGCTTCACCCTCAGCGCGCCCCGGGCCTATTTCGTGGATCTGTTGGCTGGCACCGCCTTCGGCATCTACTCCAAAAAGACGTTGGAAGAACACAACTACGACCTGCGGGAAGTCATCGCCCCGGGTACCGGCGCCTTCCGCTACGTGGAGTACAAGACCGCGGAGAAATGGGTCCTGGAGCGCAATCCCGACTACTGGGACAGCGAGCTGCCCTACATCGACACCCTGGAGATGCTCCACGTCCCGGCCTGGTCGGACCGGGGCACCGCCGTGCTGACGGGGCAGGCGGACATGTCCTGGAACGTGGCCTTTGAAACGTGGACCGAGGGCGAGAACCGGCCGGATATCGTCCAGGTGAACAAGCTGGCCAACTTTGGCGCCTACTGGGTGCTCTTCAACACCAAGCAGCCGCCCTTCGACGATCCCCGGGTGCGGCGGGCCATCCACCTGGCGGTCAGCCGTCAGAATCTGATCAAGGCCTTCGCCACCCAGGAGCAGATCAACCTGACCCGGTGGGTGCCCTACGGCGATCCCTACGCCACGCCGCCGGAGGTGATCGCCCAGCTTCCCGGCTACCGCGAGGACAAGACCGAGGACATCGAAACGGCCCGGGGACTGCTGGCCGAGGCCGGCTTCGCCGATGGCATCACCGGCGTGGAGCTGCTGGCCGCGTCGGGCCCCCAGGCAGAGCTGTTGGCGCCGGCCTTCCAAGACATGTTGCTGCGCAACCTCAACATCCAGGCCGACATCCGCATCATCGAGCGCTCCCTGTTGGGCCAGGAGGAGCAGGCCGGCAACTTCCAGATGGTGCTGGATACCTACGGCCACAGCATTTCCGACATCTCCCCCCGGGCCAACCTGTGGTGGCGCACCGGCGGCTCCCAGAACTGGGGCGGCTATTCCAACCCCGAATTTGACGCGCTGTTGGATCAGATTGACAATGAGACCGACGTCGAAACCCGCCGCGATCTCATCGCCCAGGCCCAAGATCTGCTGGACCAGGATCCGCCCTGGTTCCTCATCGGCTACACCTTCCACCTGCCCATGTGGCGCAACACGGTGAAGGGGCTGGCCCTGGACAACCGGGCCTTTGCCGAGTGGGGGCGGATTGAGACTGTCTGGCTGGATGTCTGAGTACCATGCAGCGCTACATTCTGAACCGGGTTTTGCTGGCTGTGCCCACGGTGCTGGGGATCACCATTCTGATCTTCCTGGCCATGCGGGTGTTGCCCGGCGATCCCCTGGCCCTGATCATCTCAGAATCGTCGGGCACCTACGTGCTGAGCGAGGAGGAGCTCCAGGCGGCCCGGGCCAGCCTGGGTCTGGATAAGCCCTATCACCTCCAGTACCTGGACTGGATGGCCCAGGTGTTGTCCGGCGACCTGGGCACCTCCTTCTGGACCAAGGAGCCCATTCGGGATCTGATCCTGCGGCGGGGGCCCATCACGGCCCAGATCGCGGTGATGGCCGTCATCTTCTCCTGGCTCATCGGCGTGCCCATCGGCATGCTCAGTGCCATGTGGCGCAATTCCCTGTTCGACCACCTCTCCCGACTGGGCATCACCATCTTCATCGCGGTGCCCAGCTTCTGGGTGGGCCTGCTCATCATCCTGGCCACGGTCCTCTGGTTCACCTGGCGCCCGCCCCTGACCATTGTGCAGATCTGGGAGGATCCCGGCGCCAACCTGGCCATGACCTCATTGCCGGCGCTGGCCCTGGGCCTGGGGCTGGCCGCAGCCACGGCACGCATGGCCCGCTCCTCGGCCCTGGAAGTGCTCTACGAGGACTACATCCGGACGGCTCGGGCCAAGGGGTTGAGCGATCAGTGGGTCATGTGGCGGCATGTCTTCAAAAATGCCATGTTGCCGGTCATCACCACCTCGGGCCTGGCCCTGGGTGGCCTCCTGGGTGGCGCGGTGTCGGTGGAGCGGGCCTTCGGCGTGCCCGGGCTGGGTACGTTGCTGGTCCAGGCCCTGACCGAACGGGACTGGATGATGATCCAGAATCTGGTGCTGATTTACGGCGTCATTTTCGCGGTGATCAACTTGCTGGTGGACATCAGCTACGCGTGGTTCGACCCGCGGATTCGCTACGAATGAAGGACATTCCCTTGAGACCGTCATGCGCGAACTAACTCCTGCCCTCGCCCGTGAAAAGCCCGGTGCCTCCGTGGTGATGCAGCCAGAGCAACCAGGCCTGGTAACCCGCTGGCAGCGAAGCGTGATGCGTTTTGTGCGCTCATCGCCCATCGGGACGGTGGCTGTCCTCATCTGGCTGGCGCTCATCCTGGTGGCCATCTTTGCGCCGGTGCTGGCTCCCTACGACCCGCTGGAAGCCGATTACGGCGCCGTACGCCAGGGGCCGACCGCGGCCCACTGGTTGGGCACTGACCACCTGGGTCGGGATGTGCTGAGCCGCATCATCTACGGCTCCCGCATCACCCTGATCGTCAGTCTCTCCTCGGTGCTGTTGGGGGATCTGCTGGGTTTCATCTGGGGGATCGCCAGCGGCTATCTGGGCGGCCGTTTCGACATGCTCAGCCAGCGCCTGGTGGATATCCTCATGTCCTTCCCCGCCCTGATCCTGGCGCTGCTGCTCCTGGTGGTGTTGGGGGCTGGCCTGACGACGGTCATTGTGGCCATCGCCGTCACCCGGATCCCCTCGTCCACCCGCATCACCCGTTCGGTGGTCCTGTCGATCAAGGAGACCGCCTACGTGGAGGCTGCCCGCATGATCGGCGCATCCCAGCTTCGCATCATGCGGCTACACATCGCCCCCCAGTGTGTAGCCCCCATCCTGGTGGTGGCGACCCTTCACCTGGGCGCGGCCATCTTTGCCGAATCCGCCCTCAGCTTCCTGGGCATGGGCATTCCCCCGCCCGCGCCCAGTTGGGGCAACATGCTGGGCGGCGTGCTGGCGGCTGCCTTCAAGCCGCCCTGGTGGCTGGTGGTCTTCCCGGGGGTGGCCATCACCATCGCCATCATGGCGGCGAACCTGATGGGCGATGCCCTGCGGGACTTCCTGGACCCCAAACTGAAGAAGCGACTGGAATAGTCAGAATGACCATGAAAGGCCATTGCCATGGGATTTGATGTCTTCGACTATCGGACCGTGGATCGGAACGTGCTGGTCACGCCGGAGATCCGGGCGCGGCTCTATCACATGAAGCCCGGCCAGGTGGACCGGCGCCACAGCCACGACCTGGGCCACGAGGTCTTCCTGATCCTGGAAGGGGAGGCCGAGTTTACCATCAACGGCGAGACCCGGGTGCTGGGGCCCGGCCAGATGTGTGTGGCCCTGGCCGACGAGATCCACCAGGTGCGCAACACGCTGCCCGACCGGGAGACGGTGATGTACCTATCGGTGACGCCCCACATCCAGCCCACCCACACCGGCCGCAACGACGACGATTCGCCCCAGCCGCCCCGTTTTGTGCCCAACGCCAACTACCACGCGGAAACGGACCCGAACGTGCCCGTGGACCTCCTTCTCCAGCGCCATCTGGAGGCAGCCCAGGTGGCGGCTGAAGCGGCCCAGGCGAACCTGGAGCGGCACCGGGCCATGGCCCATGCCCTGCGCCAGGCCCGGGGGGCCAACGACCTGGAAGCAGCGGCCACGGCGCGCAACGCCATGTGGGAGACGCTGTATACCCTGTTCAAAGCCATGTACGCCCTGGGCAGTACCTGGAATGAACTGGCGCCCCGCATGACAGAACCCCGGGCTGATGTTTCTCCAGGCGCTTGATGTCCACAGATTTAACGCAGCGTAGAAGAGTGTTTCAATGAGCCGAAAAAAGATTGCCCTGATTCACACCGCCACCATGCTGGCGCCAGCCCTCACGAAACTATGCCGGGAAGCGTTGCCCGATGCTGAGATCTTTAACATTGTGGATGAAAGCCTCATCGCCAACACCATCGCCGCCCAAAAGCTCACCCCCACCACCTACCGGCGGGTGGCCGGCTACATCGCCTCCGCCGAGGAGGCCGGCGCCGACGCGATCCTGGTCACCTGCTCCTCCATCGGCCCGGCCGTGGAAGCCGCGCGGCCCCTGGTCAACGTGCCCGTGTTGCGCATCGACGAGCCCATGGCAGACCAGGCGGTGCGCCTGGGGCGACGTATCGGGGTCATCGCCACCCTGTCCACCACCCTGGAACCCACCACCGAGCTGGTGCGGGCCCGGGCTGCCGCCCAGGGCAAGGAGGTGGAGATCGTGCAACACCTCTGCACAGGGGCCTTCGAGGCGGTGATCGCCGGCGACACCGCCACCCACGACCGGCTGGTCCGGGAGGGGCTCCAGGCCCTGATGGACGCCCAGGTCGATGTGATCGTCCTGGCCCAGGCCTCCATGGCTCGGGTAGTGGAAACATTGCCGTCATCCGCGCGCACCGTTCCCATCCTCTCCAGCCCGGAACCCGGCATCGCGGCCCTGAAGGAGGTCGTCCAGGCGCTGTGACGCGTGGAGCGTAGTAAATCCCGGCAGAAATTCGCCGATGGTGTCCACCAGACTGCAGTAGTGCGTGAACCAATTTGACACCTACCACGCACTACGTTTCCCGTGTTTCCCGTCACCAGGGCACGCAACCGGGAACCCGGCTGAAAACCCATCTACCCACCCGACTTCCATAGCGGAGGAACCCATGTCCCCAGTCAAAATCGGCGTGGTCGGCTGCGGCGCCATTGCCCAGGTCCACCACCTGCCCAACCTCTCTGACCTGCCGGACCTCTTCCAGGTGACCGCGGTCTGCGATGTGTCGCCCGGCGCCGCAGCCTACGTGGCCCGCAAATTTCATGTGCCCCACCACTTCACCGACTACCGGGACCTGCTGGCCGCGGATGTGGACGCGGTCCTCCTCTGCCAGAGCGACCCCAAGACGGAGGTGGCCGTGGCCGCGTTGGAGGCGGGCAAGCATCTCTTCATCGAAAAGCCCATGTGCTTCTCCCTGGAGGAGGCCGACGCCATCATCGATGCCCGGCGGCGCGCCGGCACCGTCGGACAGGTGGGCTACATGAAGGTCTACGATCCGGCGTACGAGTACGCCCGCCGGGAAGTGGCCGGCATGGCCAACATTCGGTTTGTCCAGGTGAATCATCTGCATCCCCGTAACGAACTCCACCTGCGTCAGTTTGACATCCGCCGCTTTAACGACGTCCCGGCTGGGGTGATGGAAGCGACCCAGGCAGCCCGGCGGGCGGCCCGGCAGCAGGCCATCGGTGAAGTGTCGCCGGCGGTGGAACGAGCCTTTCACCTGATGGCCGGCAGCATGATCCACGACCTGTACGGCATGCGGGTCATGCTGGGGCTCCCGGCCGAGATCATCAGCAGCGAGATCTGGCTGGATGGCCGGGCCGTCAGCGCGACCCTGGCCTACCCCAACGGCGCCCGCTGCGTGGCCAGCTGGGTGGACCTGCCCGATCTGTGGGACTTCAAGGAAACCCTGGAGGTCTATGGCGACGACAAGCGGGTTATTGTCTCGTATCCCACCGGCTTTGCCCGGGGCATCCTCTCTGCCGTGACCGTTCAGGGCATCGACGAGGAGGGGATCACCTTCCGGCGGGAGCCGGCCCTGGACTGGGAAAGCGCTTTCGTGCGGGAGCTGCGCCACTTCCACCAGTGCATCACCCAGGGGATACCATGCCGCACCCCTGTCGAGTCGGCCCGGGATGACATCCGCTTGATCATCCAGCTGGTGGAAGCGTACAAAGCCCGCCACCAGGCCACGTGAACTTGCTGCCAGGGCCGCCGGAATTGGCCTGAGTAGGATGCCGGAGAAGCGTTTGCCACCCCGGCAAACGGGGTGATACAGGCGGATTCTGGTATACTCGGATCCAGAATCCGCCTGCCATCCGGTATCACGCCTATGCCCGCAGAACCCACAACGGTGGAAAAGCTCCGTGGCCTGCCCTGGAGCGTCGCCACCAATGCCACCAACACCGTCTTTGTCCAGTTCACCTTTTTCGGTTCGGCCTTTGTTCTGTTCCTGGACCAGCTCCACCTGAGCAAGGCGGACATCGGTTTCATCCTTTCCCTGATTCCCTTTTCCAACCTGGTCGCCCTGGGCGTGGCCCCGGCGGTGGCGCGCTTTGGCTTCAAGCGCACTTTCCTCTGGTTCTATGGCGCGCGCAAAGCGGTCACGGCCCTGTTGCTGCTGACGCCCTGGGTGGTAGCCCACTGGGGAAGCCAGCTGGCCTTCTGGTTCGTGGCCAGTGTGGTGGCCCTCTTTGCCATCTTTCGCACGGTGGAGGAGACCGCCTACTACCCCTGGAACCAGGAATTTGTCCCCAATTTCGTCCGGGGCAAGTACGCCGCCACCAGCAACATCTTCACGGCGCTGGTCGGCGTTGCCTCGGTGGCGGTGGCGGGCCTGGTGATCGAGCGCTCCCAGGGGCTGAACGGCTTCATGCTCCTGATTGCCGTGGGGGTTCTCTTCGGCTTTGCCTCCGTGTGGGCATCGGCCCACATCCCCGGGGGGGCGCCCCTCCAGGGGCCGGAGCTGGAGGCCAGCCGGAAGCGGCACCTGCTCCACGCCCTGCACGACGGGAACTTTGTTCGCTACTTGCTGGGGCTGGGGGTGATGACGTTGGGCATCACGCCATTGACCTCCTTTTTGCCCCTCTTCATGGAAGAGAAGGTGGGGCTGAGCTCAGGCAGCGTCATCCTCCTGCAGTTGGGCACCCTGGTCGGCACTCTGGCATCCAGTTATCTATGGGGCTGGGCAGCCGACCGCTATGGAAGTCGGCCCGTCATGTTGACCGGGGCCGGGATGATTGTCCTGCTGCCCCTCTTTTGGTGGGCCATGCCCCGTCACGAGAGTTGGAGCCTCTACGTGGCCCTGCTGATCGCCTTCTTCCAGGGGGTGGCCAACCTGGGCTGGGGCATCGGCGCCGGGCGTCTCCTCTTCGTGGGGATTGTGCCGACGGACAAGAAGAACGACTACCTGGCCCTCTACTTTGCCTGGGCAGGGCTGGTGGCCGGCGCCAGCCAATGGATTGGGGGGCAAATTCTGGATGGCTCCCGGGATCTCTCTGGCCGGATCTGGCTGCTGGATGTGGATGCCTATACGCCGCTGTTTGTCCTGGCGCTGGGGCTTCCGCTGGTCAGTGTGGTGCTTCTGCGCCAGGTGCGGGGGGACAGCCCGGTGAGCATGGGCGAGTTCGCGGGGATCTTCCTGCGGGGCAATCCCTTTCTGGCCATGGGTTCCCTCATCCGCTTTTACCGGGCCCAGGAAGAGCACGACGCGGTGCGGGTGACCGCTCGCCTGGGCGACGCCCACAGCCCGCTGACGGTGGACGAATTGTTGGAAGCCCTGGCCGATCCCCGCTTCAACGTGCGTTTTGAGGCCATCCTGGCCATCGCCCGGATGCCGCCCAACCCACGCCTGACCCAGGCCTTGGTGGACGTGCTCAACGGCAAGTCGCCAGCCTTGAGCGTGATTGCGGCCTGGGCCCTGGGCCGGATCGGCGACCGGGGCGCGCTGGATGCCCTGCGGGCCAGCCTGAATGCCGGTTACCGCTCCATCCAGGCCCACAGCGCCCGCTCCCTGGGGACCCTGGGCGATCAGGCCATGGTGCCAGAGCTGCTGGCGCGGCTGGCACAGGAATCGGATGAGGGGCTGCGGGTCGCCTACGCCTCGGCCCTGGGCAAGCTGGGGGCCCGGGGGGCCACCCGTCCCCTCCTGACGCTACTTCGGGACTGCCGGGACGAAGCCACCCGCATGGAGCTGGCCCTGGCGGTCGCCCGGCTGGTGGGCCAGGAGGGGCGTTTCATTCGGCTGTGGCGTCAGGCACGGGGTCAACCGGGTACGGCCCTGTCCCAGGCCGTGTCTGCAGTGGCCAGGGAGTGGCGTCGACACCTGGGGCAAGAGGAACCCCGCCTGGCCGAGCTGGCGACCTGCGCCGAGCTCTTTGCCCGGGAAGAATTGCTGGCAGCCGCCCAGGCGCTCAGCCAGCTCCTCCTCCAGGCGCCAGCCACCCTCTACGACGAGGAGATCCTGGATGTTCTGCATGAATGTGGCCTGCGGCTGCGCCTGTGTGGAGTTCGCCGTTTGGAGTACCTGCTGCTGGCTGTGCACACGTTGCGCTGGGGCTGGCGCTGAGGGTGACAGGGGGATTAGGTGATTGGATGATTCGGTGATTGGGGCAAGGGAGGAGGGGTATCACCTGGTTATCCGAACCACCCAATCCCCCAATCCCCTAATCCCTACACCCCGGCATACCAGCGCTGTGCGTTGCGTCGATAGACCTTCTCCAGCACCTCGGGCGGCAGGTGAAGCCCCTCGGTTTCGTAGCCCCGCACGGTGACCGGGCCGCTTTTTTCCAGGTAGGCGAAGTGCATCTCGTAGGTCTCCCGGATGCGTGCCAGGGCTTCTGCCTTCTCGGCCGGCGCCATTTGGGAGATGGGCGTGCCCATCACCATGTCGGTGCCGAAGAGGATGCGGTCCTGGTAGTCGATGAAGAACTGGCGCACCTTGGACGAGTCCTGCCGGGCCAGGTCGGCCAGCCGGGCGGAAATGTCCACGGCGAAGTTGGGATAGGCATCCAGCCGCTTGGCCACCTCGTCCACATCATGTTCCAGGCTGCCCAGATGGGCGCCGATAATGCGCAGATTCAGGTTTTTCTCCACCACCCGGTCCCGGGCCGCGATCAGGTCGGCGTGGGAGGGGACGTCGCTTTTGCCGTACATGTGCCACTGGGGGTTGCGGCTGTAGTAGCCGTAATGGGGGTTGTTTTCGTCCAGCGGCTGCCAGCAGGCCAGCGGTTCGGCGATGTGGAGGAGCAGGGCCCGGCCTCGGGCGGCGATATGTTTGAAGATGGGAGCAAAGATGGGATCGTCGATCATGACGTAGTCCCCGGCCGGATTTTTGACCTCCATGCCGATGTTTTTCCAGATTTTGCACGCCACGGCCTTGTTCTCGAAGTCCCGATCCAGCCCCAGGATGGCAAAGTTGGCATAGTCCGGGTCATCAAAGCGGGGCAGATCGATACTGGTGCACCAGCTGAAGCGCTGGGGGTAGCGCTGGGCCAGGTCCCGATAGCGATCGGCCTGTTCCCGCCACCGGCTGTCGTGGCTTTGGACCAGGGTGATATTGAGCAATTTGATGTCCAGCTCCTCCAGCAGTCGGAGGAAATCCGGATCGTCGTCTCCATAGTGGATATGGGCATCGATAATCGTCACGGTTCGCTTCCTTTCCTGTGAGATCCTCGGGATTTGGTGTCATCCTATCATCTTCAATAGTGGAGCTCCACCTCATCCAGGGGTTTGGGCACCAGGATGTCGTCTCGCCAGCGTTTGCGGAAGGATGGCCGCACCAGGGCTTCGGGCGACTGGAGGGTAAGACCGCCGTCGGCCGTGAGCACAATGCCCGTCACGAACGAGGCCAGGTCCGAGGCCAGGAAGAGGGCCACGTTGGCGATCTCGTCGGGTCGGCCGTAGCGGCCCAGGGGGTAGCAGTCCCGGGAAAGGTAGTCCTCCAACGGGTCCTGGGCGATGCGGGCCGACTCCCGTTCGCCCACAATCTGGCCCGGGGCGATGGCATTGCAGCGGATGCCGTCCCGGCCGTAGTCCAGGGCGATGCTGCGGGTCAGGGCGTTGAGGCCGCCCTTGGCCGCGCCGTACAGGCCAAAGTGGGGGTTGGTGATGGTGGCGTTGACGGTGGAGATGAAGACGATGGCGCCGCCGCCCACCTTGACCATCTCGGGGATGCAATGCTTGGCGCCCAGCCAGGGGCCGGTCAGGGTGACGGCCAGGCCATGGTTCCACTCCTCCTGGGTGAACTCAACGGCCCGTCGCAGGTAGGAGTGGCTGGCGTTGTGGACCAGGATGTCGATGCGGCCGAAGTGGTCCAGCGCCGCCTGGACCATGGCCTCCCAGGCGCTGGCATCCTGGACGTCGCCCATGACTGTGACGGCCTGTCCGCCTGCCTCGCGGATGCGCTGGGCGGTCTCCTCGAGCTTTTCCGCCCGTTGTCGGGTGTTGATGACCACTTTGGCCCCTTCCTGGGCGAAGCGGTAGGCGGTGGCGGCCCCGATGCCTCCCCAGGCGGCGCCGGCGACAATGGCTACTTTGTCCTGTAGCAGCATGGAATGATCCTTTCTGGGTGAATGGTAGGGAGTAGTCCGGAGTCCGGAGTCCGAAGTCCTGAGTCCAGACCCCGGACTGCGGACTCCGGACTTTCTTCAAAATGCCACATAGCCGCCACAGACCGGGATGCACTGGCCGGTGACGTAGTCGGAGAGGTCGGTGACCAGGAATTCCACCACTTTGGCACAGTCCTCCGGCGTACCCAGCCGGCGCAGCGGGATCTGGGGCTCCAACCGGGCCCGGCTTTCTTCGCTGTTGCGGCCTCCGGCAATGGCCCGGGAGGAGAGGATCCATCCCGGCGCGATACAGTTCACGCAGATGCCAAAAGGTCCCAATTCAGCTGCCAGAACTCGAGTATACTGAATCACGCCTGCTTTGGCTACTTTGTAGGACATGTGGCCGCCATCTCGGCCGCTCCACAGGCCTGCCTGGGAGGCCACGTTGACGATCTTGCCGGAGCGGGCCTCCTTCATGGGGCGGCTGGCCGCCTGGCAGCAGTAGATGGTGCCGGTGAGGTTGATGTCCATGATGTAACGGTGATAATCGGGCGGCGTGTCCGAGGCCGAGTGGTGGGGCTGGGGGCGCAGGGCGCCGCCCGCATTGTTCACCAGAATGTCCAGCCGGCCGAAGGTTCCCAGGACTTCTTCCATCATGGCTTCCACTGCATCCGGATCGGTGACATCGGCCTGGATGCCCAGGGCACGCCGTCCCAGGGCCTCCACTTCCTCCATGACGGTGGCGGCGGTCAGGGGCTCGTCGTATTCAGCCGCCGCGTTGAGGTCGATGTCGTTGATGACCACGTCGGCGCCCAGGCGGGCCAAATGCAGGACGTAGGCCCGGCCCAGCCCCCGGGCGCCCCCGGTGACCAGCGCGACTTTGCCTTGCAGTTTCATCGGGCGACTCCTGTTGGGTGCAAATGGGTTGGGATCTGCAGGGTGGGCTTGACGGTTTCGCCTTTATGATACAATTTTTCGTTTCCAGGGAAAAGGTGCCGCCGGCTGGACGAATGAGGATTGGTCGCGCCCGGCGCCCGTGCTATAATGGCCCTCACACGCACAGATGTGCGACAGGCCGATGGCAGGCCGGGGGTCCGGCCCGCCATCGCGCCCACACCTCATGTGACAGCACTCTGTAACAACACCGTGTCCAGCCATGGAAAGGTCCAGCGTCTGCCATGTCCAGCCAGTCCCAGACCACCCGCTTCAGCAACCGAGACGTGGCCGACATCCTGTCGGAAGTAGCCGACATTCTCCAGATCCTGGATGCCAACCGCTTTCGCATCATCGCCTTTCAGAACGCGGCCGAAGCCATCCGCACCTACGGCCAGGACATCAACGCCGTCCACGCGGCGGGGAAGCTCCAGGAGATCCCCGGCGTGGGCAAAGGCATTGCCGGCGCCATCGCCGAGCTGCTGGAACAGGGCCGCGTGGCCGAGTTCGAGGAGCTCAAGGCCCAGGTCCCGCCGGGCGTGGTGGAGATGATCCATGTGCCGGACGTGGGCCCCAAGACGGCCCGTCGCCTCTGGCAGGAGCTGGGCATCACCAGCGTGGAGGAGCTGCGCCAGGCGGCCGAAGCCGGCCGAATCCGGGAGCTCAAAGGCTTTGGCGCCAAAAGTGAGCAGAAGATCCTCAAGGGGATCGAACTCTGGAGCCAGCGCGGCGGGGAAAGCCGGACGCCCCTGGGCGAGGCCCGTCCCCTGGCCCTGGCCCTGGTGGAGGGCCTGCACACCGCCGCCTCTGGCGCCATCCAGCAGATCCAGGTGGCCGGCAGCCTGCGCCGCTGGCGGGAGACCATCGGCGACCTGGACATCCTCTGCGTGAGCAACGACCCCTCCACCGTCATGGAAGCCTTCCGCAGCCTGCCCCAGGTGAGCGACGTGGTGGGCAGCGGCGAGACCAAGACCAGCGTAATTCTCACCACCGGCCTGCGGGCAGACCTGCGGGTGGTGGAGGCCCGCCACTGGGGCGCTGCCCTCCAATACTTCACCGGCAGCAAGGAACACAACGTGGCCCTGCGGGAGCTGGCCCTCCGCCAGGGCTGGAGCCTCAACGAGTATGGCCTCACCGCCACCGGCAGCGGCCAGGAGCCGGAGGGTACCCAGCGCTTCTTCGACACCGAAGAGGCCCTCTACGACTTTCTGGGCCTGGAGTGGATCCCGCCGGAGTTGCGGGAGAACCGGGGTGAAATCCAGGCCGCCCGCCGCCACGAGCTGCCGCCCCTCATCACCCTGGCAGACATCCAGGGGGAGCTCCATGGCCACACCACCTGGAGCGACGGCACGGCCAGTATCGCCGAGATGGCGGAAGCAGCCCGCCGCCGCGGCTACCGCTACTGGAATGTGAGCGATCACAGCGTCGGCCTGGGCATGGTCAGCGGGCTGGATGCCGCCCGGCTGGCGGAGCAGGCCCGGGAGATCGAGCAACTCAACCGTCAGTGGGAAGCGGAGGGCGTGGACTTTCGCCTGCTGCGGGGCATCGAGGTGGAGATCCTGGCCGACGGCAGCCTGGCCCTGCCCGATGAGGTGCTGGCCGGGTTGGATGTGGTGGTGGCCAGCATCCATAGCGGCCTGCGCCAGGACCGGGAGACCATCACCGAGCGCTGCCTGCGGGCCGTGCGCAATCCCCACGTGGACATCCTGGGCCACCCCACCGGCCGCCTGCTGGGCTCCCGTCTGCCCTCCGCCCTGGATGTGGAGCGGGTCTTGCAGGCGTGCGCCGAGACGGGCACCGTGGTTGAGATCAACGCCCACCCCAGTCGGCTGGACCTGAACGACGCCTACGCCCGCCGGGCCATGGAGTTGGGCTGCAAGCTGGCCATCAACAGCGATGCCCACGCACCCGGGGGCATGGAGATCCTGGAGTATGGCATCGGCGTCGCCCGCCGGGCCTGGCTGCGGGCCGAAGATGTGGTCAACACCCGGCCGCTGCCGGAGATGTTGGCCCTGCTCAAGGGCTGAGCCCCAGGAGGGAACATGGTCAGGTCGTCCGGCAAGGCAGAACCCGTGAAACCGGCCCAGAGCCCCAGCGGCCGATCTTCAGGCGGGCCCACCTGGCCCATCGTTGTCTTGGTGTTGCTCTTTGTCGTCGTGGCCCTGGTGGTGGGCGTGCGGACCCTGGGGCCGGGTGAAACCGGAGGGACGCCCGAGGTGCAGCTCACGCCTGTGGTGGGCGGCATGGCCATCACCACGCCCGGGCCATCGCCCACTCCCACGCCGTCGCCCACCCCAGCCCTGGCGCCGGAACGGCCGGCCCTGGCCGCGGAAGGGGGCCTGCGCCTGTACGCCGATGCCTCCTTCGAGGCAGTGCTGCTGGACCGGTATCCCGCCGGTGCTCGCTTCACCGTCCTGGAGCCTAGTGGCGATTACGATGATTTTCCCGTGGCCCGGGAGGGCAGCCTGTGGGTCCGGGTCCGGGCGGCCGATGGGCTGGTGGGCTGGACGACCGTGGACCGCCTGGTGCCCGTCACAGACGGCCCGTAGGTCCGGTCTCCTGGTCGCTTCATGTACCCAGGTCACGCATCCTTGCGTGACCTACGAAAATTACCCGTAGGTCCGGGCTCCTGGCCGGACAATGGATTCAATCGAATTGACGCTGCCGAGTTGAGGTTCCATGAGCGAGACAACCGAAACGACAACGTCCTCTGCCCCATCGACCGCCGACCCCGCCCTGGTGGAGCGGCTGGAAAAGCTGCGCCAGGCCATCCGCTATCACCAGTACCGCTACTACGTCCTGGATGATCCGGTCATCAGTGACGAGGAGTTCGACGCGCTTTTCCGGGAGCTCCAGGCGCTGGAGGAGGCCCACCCCGAGCTGCGCACCGAGGACAGCCCCACCGTGCGGGTGGGCGGCGTGGTTTCCGACCGCTTCGAGCGCACCCGACATCCGGTGCCCATGCTGAGCCTGGCCAATGCCTTCACGACGGAGGATCTCTACGCCTGGCGGGAGCGGATCAAGCGCTTCCTGCCCCCGGAGCAACATGCCCAGCTCAGCTATGTGGCAGAGCCCAAGTTCGACGGCCTGACGGTGGTGCTCCACTACCAGGATGGGCGCTTCGTCCTGGGCGCGACCCGGGGCGACGGCGAGTACGGCGAGGACATCACCCCCAACCTGCGTACCGTCCGCTCCCTCCCCCTCCAGATCCCGGTGGATCCCCAGGCCCAGGTGACCGCGCCGGCCCGCCTGGTGGTGCGGGGCGAGGCCTACGTGGACAAGGCCGACTTTGAGGAGTTCAACCGACGCCAGGAAGCGGAAGGCGGCCGGACCTTCGCCAACCCCCGCAACTTTGCCGCCGGCAGCCTGCGCCAGCTGGATAGCTCCATCACCGCGTCCCGGCCCATCAAGCTGTGGGTCTACCAGATTGTCGTCCTGGAAGGGGTGGACGACCCGCCGGCCACCCACAGCGGGAGCCTGGCCTACCTGGCCGCGCTGGGCCTGCCCGTCTGGCCGGATTACCGTTGCTTCGACGATGGGGCCTTCGACGAGCTGGTGGCCTACGTCACCGACTTCGGCGAGCAGCGTCACCAGCTCCCCTTCGAAGTGGACGGCGTGGTGATCAAGGTGGATTCCCTGGCCCTGCAGCAGGAGTTGGGCTTCACCGGCAAGGACCCCCGTTGGGCCATCGCCTACAAATTTGCCGGCCAGGAAGCGGTCACCACCCTGCTGGACATCGTGGTCAACGTGGGGCGGACAGGCGCCATCACCCCCAACGCAGTGCTGGAGCCGGTCCAGATTGGCGGCGTCACCGTCCGGGCGGCCACCCTCCACAACGAGGACTACATCCGCGAGCTGGACATCCGCATCGGCGACAAGGTGGTGGTCAAGCGGGCCGGCGACGTCATCCCCAAGGTCATCCGCCCCCTGGTGGAGCTGCGGGATGGCAGCGAGCGTCCCTGGGTGATGCCCAAGACCTGCCCCGCCTGTGGCCAACCCCTGGTCCGGCCCGAAGGGGAAGCCGCCACCTACTGCGTCAACAACGCCTGCCCGGCCCAACTGGTGCGCAAAGTGGAGCACTTCGTCTCTCGGGAGGCCATGGACATCGCCGGTTTCGGCTACAAGCAGGCGGAGCTCTTCGTCTCCAAGGGTTTCATCAAGGACCTGGCGGATATCTACTACCTGCCCTGGGACGAAATTCTAAAGCTGGAAGGCTACAAGGAGAAGCGGGTGGAGAACCTGCGGGCCGGCATCGAGGCCAGCAAAAATCGCCCGGTCCACCGCCTGCTGACCGGCCTGGGCATCCGCTTCGTGGGGTCGGTGGTGGCGGAGCTGATCATGGACCACTACCGGAGCCTCTACCAGCTGATGGAAGCGTCCCAGGAAGAGCTGGCCGCCATCGACGGCATCGGCCCCAAGATCGCCGAAAGCATCGTCGAGTACTTCTCCCTGGAGCCCAACCGGGCCCTGATCCGCAAGTTTGCCGCGGCCGGGGTTCGGGTGGAAGAGGAAGCGCCCCCAGAGCCCGCCGCCCCGGAATCCTTGCCCCTGGCCGGCCTCACCTTCGTGGTGACGGGCACCCTGCCCACCTTCTCCCGAGACGAGGTGAAGCGCTACATCGAAGCCCACGGCGGCAAGGTCACTTCCAGCGTCAGCAGCAAGACCAGCTATCTGGTGGTGGGCGAGAACCCGGGTAGCAAGCTGGTCAAAGCCCAGGAGCTGGGCATTCCTACCCTTTCCGAAGCCGAACTGCGCGCCCTGGCGGGCGAATGAATGCCGCCGGCGCCCAAGCCACCATCCAGGAGACCCATGTACCTATACGACGCACCCCTGGCTCCAGCCCTCAAAGCTCTCCAGGAAGGCCAGCACAGCCTCTCCCTCTACGTGGAGCGCATGTGTCGCCGCCTGGAGCAGATCAACCCCGTCATCCAGGCCTTCCTGCCCGAGGAAGGCCGACTGGCCCGCCTGCGCCAGGATGTGAGCAGCCTGCGGGACCGCTTCCCAGATCCCCACGCCCGGCCGCCCCTGTACGGTGCGCTGGTAGGGGTCAAGGACATCATCCACGTGGACGGCTTCGTGACCCGGGCCGGCAGCCAACTGCCGCCGGAGCTCTTTGCCGGCCCCGAAGCCACCTGTGTGCGCCAGCTGCGGGAGGCGGGCGCGCTCATCATGGGCAAGACGGTCACCACCGAGTTCGCCTATTTTGAGCCGGGGCCCACCCGCAACCCCCACAATCTGGACCACACCCCGGGCGGCTCCAGCAGCGGTTCTGCCGCGGCCGTGGCTGCGGGCCTCTGCACCCTGGCCCTGGGCACCCAGACCATCGGTTCCGTCATCCGACCTGCCGCCTACTGTGGCGTGGTGGGCTTCAAGCCCTCCCTGGGGCGCATCGCCACCGAGGGCATCATCTACTTTTCCCGTACGGTGGACCACGTGGGCCTCTTCACCCAGGATGTGGCGGGGATGGCCCTGGCCGCGGCGGTTCTCTGCGAAGGCTGGCAGCCTGTGCAGCCCGAGGCGCTGCCCGTCCTGGGGGTGCCCGACGGCCCCTACCTGGCCCAGGCGGAGCCCGCGGCCCTGGAAGCCTTCGAGGAGCAGTTGTTGTGGCTTCAGGTGGGGGGCTACGAGGTACGACGGGTGGCCGCCCTGGATGACATCCAGGAGCTGAATCGGCTGCATCGGCGCCTGATCTTTGCCGAGTTTGCCCAGGAACATGCCCCTTTCTGGGAGCAGTACGTGGACCTCTACCGGCCCCAGACCCTGGAGGCCATCCGCACCGGGCTCACCGTGGGACCGGACGAACTGGCCGCGGCCTGGGCCCACTGCCTCGAGCTGCGACAGGAGCTGGCAAACCTCATGGCCCAGGCAGGCATTGACCTTTGGGCCTGCCCTGCAGCCACCGGCCCCGCGCCGGCCGGCCTCCACGCCACCGGCGACCCCAACATGAACCTCCCCTGGACCCACGCGGGCATGCCTGCGGTGACCGTGCCGGCCGGCCGCACCGAAACAGGACTTCCCCTGGGCCTGCAACTGGTGGCTCCCTTCGGCGACGACGAGCGGCTGCTGGCCTGGGCCGGCCCCATCGCCCAACGGCTGGCCATCATGGACGGATGAGTACTGATGGCTCTGCCGCCAAAAGGTCCAATTAGGACGCTGACCCACGCAGATGAACGCTGATTCGGTGATTCTCTTCTGCGTTTCTTTGCGCCTTTGCGCCCTTGCGTTTAAAAATACCCTTTTTGCAGAAGAGTCACTGATCGTCTTGTGAAATGGCATGCATGATTTCGCAGGTCCGGTATGGAAACCGGACCTGCGATGGCTCTTGATCCGGCAATCCGTAAGGTTGGCCTCCCTCGGGCTCTTTGTTATAATAATCACAAACCCCCGCCCGGCAGCTTTTATCCAGGAGAAACTGCCGGTTTGCTTCCTGTCCTGGCGGCGAACCCCGGGGGCCTCCGCCCCGGATTTTTCATAGCGGATCGATGCAGGCTGCTTTCCAGCCATCCAGCACCCCTTCTTCAACAGCGCAAAAAGGAGGCAATATGCGCAGATTCTCCCTGATCCTGACCCTTGTCACCCTGGTCGGCCTGCTCGTCACGGCCTGTGTGGCGCCGGCGCCAACCGGCGCGCCCGCGGCCGAAGCGCCGGCGGCGGCCGGTGAGGAAGCGCCCGCAGCCGAGGCGGCTCCTGCCGGGGAACCCCAGGAACTGGTGGTCTCCACCTGGGGCTTCAACCAGGACCTCATCGACAAGAACCTGACCCGTCCGTTTGAAGAGAAGTACAACGTCAAGATCGTCTACGAGACGGGCAACAACTCGGAGCGGCTGACCAAGCTCATCGCCCGCAAGGACAACCCCAACGTGGACGTGGTCCACTTTGCCGGCTCCTTCACCGTGCGGGCCCTGGAGGAGGGCGTCCTCCAGCCCATCGATCCCAGCCTGCTCACCCACTACGACGAGCTCTACGACTGGGCCAAGGATCCCATCGGCCAGAACGCGGGCGTCGGCTACGCCATCAGCAGCTACCTGCTCATCTATCGCACCGACAAGATCGCCGAGCCCATCACTTCCTGGGCCGATCTGCTGCGGGAAGACGTCAAGGGCTACGTCACCGTGCCGGATCTGGCCACCACCAACGGGCCGGCCACCATCGTCATGCTGGCCAAGGCCTTTGGCGGCGACATCGACAACACTGAGCCGGCCTGGGAGCGCCTGCCCCAACTGGCCGACCAGATCGTCACCACCTACCAGCGCAGCTCGGAGCTGGTCTCCCTCTTCCAGCAGGAGGAAGTCTGGCTGGCGCCCTACTCCAGCTTTGCCATCGGCAACCTGCTGGAGACGGGCCTGCCCCTCCAGCGGGTGATCCCGGTGGAGGGCATCCCGGGCACGCCCAGCGTGGTGAGCATTGTGGCCGGCAGCCAGAAGGTCGACCTGGCCCATAAGTACATCGACTTCCTCATCTCCAACGAGGTGCAGACGGCCATGGCCCTGGACCTGGTGGATTCGCCCACCAACATGACGGTGGAGGTGCCCGAAGATGTGGCCGGGCTGCTCACCTACGGGGATGAGATGATCAACAGCCTGATTTTCCTGGACCAGGCCAAACTGAATGCCTACCAGGAGGAATGGCTGGAGCGCTGGAACGAGATCATGCTGAAGTAGCAGGAGGAGGGGGGATCCACAGAGCTTGGAGATGAAATCTGTGGATCCCCCGCAGCCGTTATGCGTCAACTGAATCAAACCCGTACCATCCTCATCCTGGTCTCGCCGGCGTTGCTCTTTCTGAGCATCTTTTTTTTGTTGCCCATCCTGGTGACCCTGGCCGGCGGCTTTCAAAACGAGGCCGGCGTTTTCTCCCTGGCCGGTTACCTGGCCTTTTTCCAGGATCGCAACGCCCAGATCATCTACTGGCGCACCTTGCGCCTGGGCGTGATCGTCACGGTGTTGGCCGCGCTCCTGGGCTATCCGGCCTCCTATCTCATCGCGCAGATGCCGCCCCGGCGCCGTTCCCTGCTCATGTCCCTGGTCATTCTCCCCCTCATGACCAATCCGGTGGCCCGTACCTACGCCTGGCTCATCATCCTGGGGCGTTTTGGCCTGATCAACCAGGTGCTGCTGGCCCTGGGCCTGACCGAAGAACCCCGCCGGCTGCTCTTCAATGAGACGGCCATCGTGGTGGGGCTGCTGCAACTCTTCCTGCCCCTGATGATCCTGCCCCTGGTGAGCGCCCTGGAAAACATCCCCCACGAAGTGGTGGAGGCGGCCCGTAGCCTGGGCGCGGGGGAGCTCACCACCTTCTTCCGGGTCATCGTCCCCCTCTCCGCGGACGGCCTGGTGATGGGAGGGACCCTGGTCTTCACCGGTGCCATCACCGCCTACGTCACCCCGGCCATTTTGGGCGGGAATCGGGTGCTGGTCTTGGCCACCCTGCTGCGCCAGCGGGCGCTGGTGGCCATCGACTGGGAGGGTGCGACGGTGGTGGCCGGCGTCATGCTGGTGACCACGTTGTTGGTGAATCTTTTCCTGCGACTTTTCCGACCCAAGATGGTATAGGATGATGCGAACATCCCGCTGGCTCTACGTCAGCCTGATTACCGTTTACCTTTTTCTATTGGGCCCGTTCCTGATCATCTTCATCGCCGCCTTTGGCGCGGAGGCCACCCTGGCCTTCCCCCCACGGGGCGGCTTCTCCCTCCACTGGTTCAGCAACGTCTTCCAGACTTCCCAGTTCGTGGACAGCTTCTGGATCAGCCTGGGGGTGGGCCTGCTGGCCACGGCCATCGCCCTGCTGCTGGGCGTGCCCGTGGCCTACGTGGTGGTCCACTTCCGCTTTCCGGGGGAAGGGCTCCTGGAGACCCTCTTCTCCTCGCCCATCCTGGTGCCGGGACTGGTGGTGGGCTTCGCCATGTTGCGCTTCTTCGTGCTGTTGGGCAACTTCGACGTCTTCACCGGCCTGCTCATCGGCCACACCGCGGTGCTCTTCCCGTACAGCGTGCGGGTGGTTTCGGCCAGCCTGCGCAACCTGGATCCGGCCATCGAAGAGGCGGCCATCAGCCTGGGCGCGGGGCGCCTGCGCAGCTTCTTCCTGGTGGTGTTGCCCAACATCCAGGCCGGCATCGCCGCGGCCTTCATCCTGGCCTTCATCACTTCTTTCAACAACGTACCCATCTCCCTCTTCCTGACCGGCCCGGGCGTCACCACCCTGCCCATTTCCATGCTGGTCTACATGGAGTACTACTTCGACCCCACCGTCGCCGCCCTCTCCACCCTGCTCATCGTCTTTTCGGTGATCCTGGTGCAGGGGACGGAGCGGCTCCTGGGGCTGTCGCAATACGTGTAACTGTCAGGTACCTGTGAGCGTTATGGCCTATCTTCAACTGATCGACCTACAAGTCGCATATGACCGCAACGTGCCGGTCTTGGATGGCTTCCACCTGAGCGTGGAGCGGGGCGAGCTGGTCTCCCTCCTGGGGCCCAGCGGCTGTGGCAAGACCACCACCCTGCGCACCGTCGCCGGCTTCATCGAACCCAGCCGGGGCCAGGTCCTGGTGGACGGCCAGGACTACACCCGCCTGCCGCCCAACAGGCGGGACATCGGCCTGGTCTTCCAGAGCTATGCCCTCTTTCCCCACCTGAGCGTCTTCCAAAATGTGGCCTTTGGCCTGCGCATGCGGGGACTGCGGGGGCCGGAAGTGGAGCGTCGGGTGCGGGAGGCGCTGGCCCTGGTGGACCTGGCCGGCTATGAAAACCGGCGTCCGGCCCAGCTCTCCGGTGGGCAGCGCCAGCGGGTAGCCGTGGCCCGGGCCATCGTCATCGAGCCCAAGCTGCTGCTCATGGATGAACCCCTGAGCAACCTGGACGCCAAGCTGCGCACCAGCATGCGCACCGAGCTGCGCCGGCTGCAGCAGCGATTGGGCATCACCATGCTCTACGTCACCCACGACCAGGTGGAAGCCCTCTCCCTTTCCGACCGCGTTGTGGTCATGAACCGGGGCCAGATCGAGCAGATCGGCACGCCCGAGGAGATCTTTCACCAGCCCGCCACCCCCTTCGTGGCCGATTTCATGGGCTTCGACAACTGCTTCCCCGCCACGGTGGCGGAGGTCCAGGGCGAGACCATCACCCTCCAGGCGGATGGCCACCGGCTGGCGGTGACCCGCCGTCGCTCTACCGCAGCGGTGCGCCCTGGGGAGCCGGTCTCCGTCTACTTCCGGCCCGAGGGTGGATACCTCTGCACCGAGCCGGCAGCCAACAGCATCCCGGTCCGGATCCTCCTTTCCACCTTCCGGGGCAGCAGCGTGGAGTATGTGGTGGAGAGCGGGCTGGGCGAGTTCATGGTGCACATGGACGAGGAGCAGCCCCGTTTCGAGGCTGGCCCGGCCCACCTGCAACTGGCGCCCCGCAACCTGGTGGTGATGCCCCGGGCCGACGACCTGCTGCAGCCTTCCTCGGGAGCCGAAGGGACCAGGCAGGAATTAACCGGGAAAGAAGCGAACAAGAAAGCAGCGAACAAGAATGCAGTGAGCAAGGAGGTGCTGCCGTGAGCCTGATCCAGGCCGCGCTGGGCCGCATCCCCGTGGATTTGCTCCTGACCAACGTCCGGCTGGCCAACGTCATCACCGGCGAGATCTACCCGGCCGACATCGCCATCTACCAGGGCAAGATTGCCGCGGTGGAGCCACCCCATAGCCAACCTCTGCGCCCCGCTGTCCAGGTGCTGGACGGCCAGGGGATGCTGGCGGTGCCCGGCCTCATCGACGCGCACCTGCACATCGAGAGCACCCTGGTGACGCCGGCCCACTTTGCCGCCGGGGTCCTGCCCCGGGGCACCACCACCGTGGCCGAGGATCCCCACGAGGTGGCCAACGTCCTGGGCGCGGAGGGCATCCGCGCCATGCTGGCCGCCTCGGCGGACCTGCCCCTCAAGGTGGAGTACCTGATCAGCTCCAGCGTGCCCTCGGCCGTGGGGCTGGAGACTTCCGGCGGCGAGATCGGCCCCGCGGAAGTGGAGGCCCTCCGCGCCCTGCCCCATGTCATCGGCCTGGCCGAGGTGATGGACGGTGCGGCGCTTCTTGCCGAGGACCCCCGCCTGCTGGGCATCCTGGCGGCCATGGGCGGCGGCAACGGCCTGCGTGGCCCCGACAGCCCTGGCGTCATCGAGGGCCATAACCCCATGCTGCGGGGTCGCGCCCTGGCCGCCTTCGTGGCCGCGGGCGTGGATTCGGACCACACCCTGGCCACGCCCGAAGACCTGGTGGAGAAAGCCCGCCAGGGGGTGACCCTCATGCTGCAGGAGCGCTACCTCTCGGCCGAGGCCATCGCCGCGCTGATGTCCCTGCCCATGGACTGCGGTGTCTGCCTGGTGACCGACGACGTGGCGCCGGACTATTTGCTCCAATACGGCCACCTGGACCGGGTGTTGCGCCGGGCCATCGAACTGGGCATGGCGCCCATGCACGCGCTGCGGGCGGCCACCTGGAACCCCGCCCGGCGTCTGCGCCTGTGGGATCGGGGCGCCATCACTCCCGGCCGCGCGGCCGATCTCGTCCTGACCCCCAGCCTGGAAAGCTTCGAAGCGCATCGTGTCTTTGTGAACGGCCAGCTGGTAGCCGAAGAGGGGCGCTGCCTCTGGCAGCCGCCGACCCAAGATCCCCTGCTGGCCTATACCCACACCGTGCACCTGCCTGCCCAGCAGCCCCAGGATTTCGAGATCGCTGCGCCGGTGGCGGAGGGAGAAGTCCGGGTGCGGGTCATGGAGTGCGTCCCTGGGACGACCCTGGTGCGGGCCGGGGAGGCGGTGCTCCCGGTGCATGGCGGGCGGCTCCAGCTGCCGCCGGATGGCGACCTGGCCTATCTGGCGGTGGTGGAACGTCATGGCCGCCACGGCGGCCGGGCCTTTGGCATCGTGCGGGGGCTGGGCCTGAGCCGGGGGGCGGTGGCCACCACCTATGCCCATGACAGCCACAACCTGGCCGTCATGGGGTGCAGCCCGGTGGAGATGGCAGCCGCGGCCAACGCGGTCATCGAGACCCAGGGCGGCATTGCGGTGGTGGCCGGTGAGCGGTTGCTGGCCCGCATGCCCCTGCCCATCGCGGGGATCCTCTCGGCCGCGCCGGTGGAGCAGGCCGCGCGGGAGGTGGCGGCCGTGGGACAGGCCTTACGCAGCCTGGGCCTGGATCACCCCTACTGGCTCATGCGCATCTCCACCTTCACATTGCCCGTCAGCTCTGGCCTGCGTATCACCGACCTGGGCCTGGTGGATGCCCGGGAACGTCGTCTGGTCGATCTCTTCCTGTAACCTTCCCCTGGCAGATGGAGGCACCCATGTCCCAGCCCATTCCGGTCATCCTGGACGTGGATACTGGCTTCGATGATGCACTGGCCCTGTTGCTGGCCCTGCGCGCCCCCCAGCTGGAAGTCCTGGGCATCACCTGTGTGGTGGGCAACCAGCGCCTGCCCCAGGTGGTGACCAACACCCTGAAGATCCTGGACGTGGCCGAGGCGCCGGAAATCCCGGTGGCAGCCGGCATGACCTTGCCCCTGCTGGAGCCGTTGCGGATGCCCATGCTCCTCCACGGCCGGGATGGCATGGCGGATCTGGGTCTGCCGCCGTCGTCCCGTCGTCCCGTGGAGGTTCATGCGGTGGAATTCCTGCGCCAGGCCCTGGCCGCGGCCAGCCGGCCGGTCACCCTCATTGCGCTGGCGCCGCTGACCAACATCGCCGTCTTCCTGCGCATGTACCCGGAGCTCCACAGCCGCGTCGGCCAGCTCATGATCATGGGCGGGACCTATGCGGCGGCGGGCAACACCACGCCCCTGGCCGAGTTCAACATCCGCCACGACCCGGAGGCCGCGGCCGTGGTGTTGGCCAGCGGCCTGCCCATCCGCCTTTACACCCTGGACGTCTTCCGGCGGGTGGCCATCCGCCGGAAGGAAATCGAGCAGTTCATCGCCCAGCCGGATCCTGTGGCGCAGGTAGCCGGCCGCATCCTGCGCCACAGCTGCGACTACTTCCGCAGCGACCGGGCCCTCATCGGCGACGCGGGCGCAGTGGCCGCGGTCATTGAGCCCGAGGGGGTCCAGGGGGAGCAGCTGCCCATCACCGTGGAGCTGGGCGGCACCATCAGCCGGGGCCAGACGGCGGTGGACCGGCGGCCGCCGGAGAGTCGGGCGCGGCTGCGCGAATGGTGCGAGCCGGCCCCGGCCGAAGTGGACGTGATCCACACTGTGGACGCCGCGCGCTACCGGGCGCTCTTCGGGCAGCTGGTGGGCGGGGTGGAGTTAGAAAGCGTGAATCGTAAAATGTAATGCGTAAGTTTGTCGCGTTAGGAGGAACCCATGGATTGGAGTTTCAGAGGCTATGATATTGTAGAAAGAGTGTGTTGAAAGTTATGTCATGAAGACTGACTAGCCTTCTAAAATTTCTCGATAGATATTTTCGATATGATCAACATGCTGTTCAAAATACAGTGGAGCCGTCATTTGACTGCGCATTCTATCTAAAATTTGTGGATTATCGACCAACTGTTGCAGAGCAATTCTCCAGGCTTCTATATCTCCTGGTGGCAACAAAAGCCCGTTAACGCCATCACGAATTGCCTCTGTCAGAGCGCCCATCTCTGAAGCCAGCACCGGTGTTCCAACCGCTAAGGCTTCATGGGCTACCAAGCAGAAGGTTTCATGCCAAAGGCTGGGAACTGCTACGGCATCAGCGTCAGCGAATGCCCTCCACACGTCTAAACGATCGGCCTTCCCTAAAAAAGTAACACGTTCATCTGCCATCCGATGAAGAAGGTTGGCATAATGAGGGTGTGCTGATATGTCGCCAACGATAGAGAGCTGGAATTTGCCTTTTACCTTGCGGAGGGCTTCTAGCAAAATATGGACACCTTTGTTCGGTGCTAATCCTCCAACGTATAGAAAGCGAATTTCCTCTCCTCTCGGTTTGCGGTATGAACGGGGCTGCGTTAATGGGGTCACCCCTGGCCTGACAATATGGATATGGTTTTGGGGAACACCGTGTCGCTTATACCAATCGCGCACAAAGATGGATGGCGACAATAGTCGCATAGCGCCTCGGAGGAGATTATTTAATCTGCGATTGCGATCGAGCAGTAGTCCCAATAAAAGGGGAGAAGCAATCCATGTTGCAGGCTGACCCGATCTGGCGACTACACAGCGGGTACAGTTGAGAAAAAAGCGAGGGCCATGGCAAGCAGTTTGGCTGTAATTTGTCAGTAAGTTGGCATTGGCGCAAACCCACCAATAGTCCCATAAAGTAATGATGTAGGGGATATCGAGTTGGGTCAATCGCTCAAGTATGCTCTCCGGTAGACCCATTAAATGTTGTATGTGTACCAAATCTGGCTTGAATTGATCGAGTGTTTTCTTCCAAAAATCATCGATCGCCGGCTGGCGCCAGGTTGATAAAAAGCGCTGCGAGGGGGAAAGGGCACCGACAGATATGCTGAAAATCGGGAGGCCTCCGAGCTGACGCACTTTCTGGAATTTTTCTTGGGAATATGAACGGTGAAATACCCCGACCTGCCAGCCTCGCTGTAGGATTGCTTGCGCCAATTCTTCCGTATAAACTTCAACTCCACCAATAAACTCCGGCGGATATTGATGAACTACATAGAGTACTTTCATATTGTCGATGTTCCTCGATGGGCAAGGGCGCCGTAAATCTCTCGAATCCGTGGATATTTATGATCCCAGGTATGCTGATGAAGCACCTTGTGGCGACCTGCTTCTCCCATTTGGCGCCGAAGTTGAGGATTTTCAATGAGCGTCTGTATCGCCTCCGCCAAAGCTTGCACGTCTCCGAAGGGGATTAATAGCCCATCGCGTCCATGGTCAACTACAGTGCGTACGCCCCATGCCTGTGCTGCAATGACTGGTTTGGCGTAGGTCCAGGCTTCGAGAAAGACAATGCCAAAGGAGTCGGTTCGAGACGGTAAGACCAGGATATCAATGGCATCCAACAGATCCAGCTTGGTCTGATGGTCAATCGCTCCCAGCAGAATAATTCGCTGCCGCTCGGTCGTCGGTAAGTTGTCCCAGTAGTGGCGAAATTGCTCCAGGACACTTCCTGCAAGGATTAAATGTACATTCACGCCTTTTTGCCAAAGGGTGCGGATGGCTTCAATAACGTGCATGGTGCCTTTATCGTAGGCCATTGTGGAAAGCATACCCACGATGGGACCTTTCAACCCATAGCGTTGGCGCAGATGAGAGCCGTTGCCCCCCTGAAGTTCGGCTAGATTGACCCCGGGCCCCACTACGGCGATGCGATCGGGTGACAGTCCACGTTGACGATAAAAGTTAGCTTCATCGGCATTGATGGCCAATAGAAAAGCGCTATTGAGCACCAGCTCTACCTGATGACGCATGGTATAAAAGCGACTCACTGGGTCCTGGCCCGGTTCTTGCCCCACGCCCAGATGGGTCAGCGGATAAATCACAAACGGCTTTTGATTTTGCCAAGCAAACTGTTGGGCGGCGGCGATGAGGGGCTCGAATACGATCGTCATGCCGGCCACCAGATCGAAGCGTTCCTGGGTTGTGGCAAACCAGCGAAAAAGCTCAGGCGTCCAGGGCGTGTAGCGCGCCAGCCGATGCAGCCAGGGAGATGGGATTGCAGACACGCTTGCCAATATCCACAGTAAGCGCCGCATTGCCGGATAGCTCCAGTGTGACAAGGGAAGATGGCGCACCGGAAAGCGCAAGACGCGTACTCCATCGATGATAGCTTCTGGCTGCGGAATGCGACGCGCATCTGGATTCCAAAACAGTTCAAAGTCCCACGCGTCTGTAGTGACGACTGTGACATCATGACCATCGGCTGCCAGTCGTTTGGATACGCCTTCCAGGTACAGTTCTGCGCCACCGACAGCGGGAAGGTAACGTTGCGTTACGTGCAGAATACGCATGGGGTCGATTTCATGGGACGCACAGGGAGGTCAATCACGTTTTTGTATATCATGAACGAAGCTATTCTCCCTCGCGAGGCACTTTCACTGGTTCGGAGCCCTATTGGCTCTCTTCTCCGCGCTGCTCAGGCTTTGCAGATGTAGGCGGAGCTGTGCTATCTCCTGCGCCTGTGCTCGGTTAAGCGAAATTAATTCTTGGAGCACAGCATAGTAGGCTGCGTGGACCTCAGACTGTCGCCGTACGATTTTGTTTGCGTAAAATAGCACCAGTTCATGCAATGCCCGGCGGAGGCGATTCAGCAACCCGCCGATGATGGGCACATTGCTCTGACGCACTTCCATTTCCATCGCGTGGGATGCATCCTGAATTGACTCAGCGAGCGCATCTAGCGCTTTCATCCTGTCGCCTATGTCGATGGGCTCTGGCGGCATGGGGTCGAATGTGGAGAAGGATGTATTGATTGAATTAAGGTGGTGATCGGAAAAAAGTTCCTGATCGGGTAGCGAATGGGGGATGGGAGGCATGTGTTGTTTCAGGTACGCCGCCTGACGCACCTCCTGGCGCAACGCTTCAAGCCGATGGTTCATGGCTTGAATGAGCGTTGCCATCATTTCATTGGCGTTAAACTGCACCTTTACAATATCATCAAATGTAGGGGAGGGGCCTTCCCCGAACAACTCGGCGCGCGTGCGAGCCTGATAAGTGCGGAGGCGTTGAATTCCCTCGGAGACTTCGTCCTCCATTAATGCATGTTGTAGCAATTCGAACTCCACCGAGTTGAGAATATCGCTAATCGTGATTGGCCGTTTCATGATGAAGTCCCTGCCTTCCTGGTGACGTGCAAGTGAAGCTTAGGACCTTGCCGCTATTTCTGCCAGCACGCGGCGATAGATCTGTTCAAAACCACGTGCCATGTGGATATACGTAAAGCGATCTAATAGACGTTGGCGTCCTGCAAGACCATATTCATATAAGGTTCGAGGTGACTGCAACAATTCAACTATTGCCTCGGCAAGTTGTTCCGGGCTTTCTGGATCCACCAGGCGGCCAGTGACGCCGTCGTCAACCACTTCTGGGATGCCGCCTGCCCGGCATCCGATCACTGGTTTGGCGTAGTTCATCGCTTCCAGATAGATCAATCCGAAGGATTCATAGAGTGACGGTGCCACAAAGAGGTGGCAGCTCTGATAGAGCGCCTGCAACTTTTCTTCGGAGACCTCGCCTAGAAAGCGAACTTTGGCGGCATATTTAGAATGACGTTTTTGGAAATAGGCGGGGTAGCTAAGACCGGTCTTTCGCTTGAAGCCATCCGATTCGCTGTTGTCGGCGCCAGCGATGACAAATTCCGCTTGAGGGAATCGGCGCAGCACTTTGGGGATGGCAGTGAACAGATCTTGAATACCTTTACGCTTTTCGAGTCGTCCCACATAAAGCACGGTGAATTTCGTGGGGGGATAATCCAATGGGAACGGCCGCGTTGCTTCATCAGCAGCAGGTTCGATGCCATAGTGGATCACTTGAACGGAATTTGTTTTGTTGAGCACATGATAGACTTGATCGAGTGCTCGAACTGTTGCCTGGGTATTGGCGACAATAAATTGGGCATGCCTGAGGAGCTCCTCTTCGATTTCTCCCATTAAACGCAGGTCATCATCGCGGTGGTGTTGGAGTTCTGCGATCTGGCGCTGTGCTGTTACGGGACGCACCACAACAGGAAGCATGCCGGAGACTGCTGTGACAAATCCATCGGTAAGCCAAAGCGGCGTATCGACAATTTGAATGTCATCATTCAGGAGAAGACGCTGCAGGCGCTCATGCACAGCATGGCTGTAATTGAGCACATGATGAACTTTGGGTAGATGACGAAACTGCATGTAGCGATTCAGGCGGTAGGGTACGCGGTGAACGTAAGCGCCATCGTAGAAACTAACCGCCTCCCGATTTCCGTGGGTCAGGACGTGTACTGTATGGCCCAGTTCAAAAAGGCCCTTCGCGAGCATATTTGTGCTACGTCCCACCCCTTCATATCGTTCTGGAGGGTAGTTGAAACTTAATAAAGCAATGCGTAATGGTGAATTGGAGAGTTGAATCAGCGGCTGGCGCCCACTCACCGGGTCTATAGCTGTCTGTGTTGCTGAGGACTCGTTCAGAAAAGGTTGTATCGAAGCATTCATTGAATTCAGGGGTTCTTGTAAATCTTCCTTTGTAGAGGGAGACTGGGCGAAGAATAATGCCTTGGTGGCTCCAACTATGGCACCTCGCACCTCGAGAACAGAGGCTTTGAGTAGCTGCTTCAGCGATATTTTTTTCTGTTGGAAAAGTTGAAGATTCCAAAGCCAGTGTCCATGAACAAAATATCCGATACGCCGTAAAATATCGCGGGAAGGAACGCCAACGGCTTTACCATTTTTTATTGTGAAATATACGGCTGCTTTGGTTTGGATCCACCATCGCCCATGGAACGTGAATACTTCTCGATTACGGCTAGAAGCCGGCACATGATACACTGGGGCCTCTGAGACAGGATGTACCAAAAATCCTGCCGCCGCCAGCCGAATCGCCACATCGGCGTCGTCATAAACCCATTCATAAAATTCATCGAAACCGCCAATGGATAGCAGCGCACTGCGGCGATAGGCCATATTGGCGCCCATCATCCGCATCGTCCAAAAGCGCCCCAACCCTTCCGGCGGCAGTTTATCAAGGAGGCTTGCGCGGACATCGTATTGCTCGGCCAGGGCCGAAATGATGCCCTGTTTGTGTTGAACGGTCGGTTGTGTAGGATGAATCAAGTAGACCACGCCGCCAGTTGCAGCAATGAGGGGATTGGCGAAGAGTCGATTCAACTGCAAGAGCCAGTTGCGAGAAGGCACGGCGTCGTCATCGATATAGGCGACAATATCGCCCCGGGCGGCTCGCAGGCCAATATTGCGAGACACACTTAAATTTGCCACTGGGCAATGAAGCACGCGAAGACGATCCTCATAGTCTTTGAGGATTTCAAGGGTGTTATCATTGGTGGGGCCGACGACGACAATCACCTCAAAATGCGGGTACGACTGATGTTCTAGCGTCCGCAGTAATGTTTGCAAGGAGCGGGCACGATCAGTGGTATTGATGACGACAGAGAAGGTATGTTCAACGTTGGCCATAAGCTAACAATAAATCGAGTAATCGGCGCCGATATTCTTGCAAGGTAATTTGTGTTTCCAATAAATTCAAGCGATGATTCAACATTTGCAGGTGATGTTCCAGACTTTTTACCTGTGCATCTTCCAGTGTCTTTAATTGCATGAATTGATCCATATGAATAACGCCAAATAATCTGTAGAGAGTATATTGGAGTTTTTTATGGATGGGTAAAGAAGAATGGTTCCATGGCGAGCTGGATAATCGCTCTAATTCTTCACGCTTTGCTCTAATTGCGGCTAAACTTGCGCTGATCTGTTCGTGGATTTTACCGATTTCTTGTTGCCATTCTTCAAATGAAGCGGGCGAAGTACTCTCGTCATTTGTTTGAGGCAATGCCAATTGTTCGCTACGCCGGTAGGCCCGGCGATAGATTTCCGCCATCCCTGTGGAGATGAGGCGTTTGATCGACGACGTAAGTGGTGTGTTCCCATCTATCACGCGCTGTTGAAAAATTTCTTCCAGGTGCTGTCGCGTGTAGGCAGAAGCCAGAGCCCGACCGATGGATTCATAAAATGAAGATTCTGTTTCCGCGGCTTCTTTCTCGGCATGGATGAATTCAACTAGCTCTGCTTCAGAAAATTGCTTACAGATGAAGCGATAACGGGATTGATGGTGGTTGGCGGTATGACGAATTGGTTCCTGTTGCCACTCGCGGCTACTAAAAAGATGGCGTCCGCGTGCCTGTATGGAGAGATATGTTTCTATGCCGTTGCGCCGCGCCCGGTAGCAATAGTCGCTTTCCTCATAATAAGCAGGATAGAATTCTTCATCCATGCCACCCAGCTTTTCCCATGTGACGCGGCGGATGGCAAAGATTGCCCCCGTGACGTATTCAACGGCAATATCATGGGAGGGGATATCTGTCCGATGGCGACCATAGCCAAGCGGACGCTCAATGAATGCTCCTGCATGATTGATAACGCCTTGCGAATCTTCAATCACTGCGCCCGCAATACCACAATCAAGATGCTCGCGTAAGGTGGCATGCAGTCCATCTAGCCAGCCAGGGAGAACCAGACAATCTTGATTTAACAAAACAAAAATGTCTCCCTGAGCAACCTCCATGCCGGCGTTAACGCCCCCTGCGAATCCCAGGTTGACAGGTTGGGTGAGGAGCTTCACTTCCGGGAATTGGGAACGAATAATCTCTCCGCTTCTGTCAACAGAAGCGTTGTCAACGCAGATCACTTCTAATGGATAATCACCGGTGTGCATGTGAACGGCGCGTAAGCATTCTGCAAGGACAGAGTCGCCATTCCAGACCGGGATGATGATGCTAGTCAACATAGCATCGGATTATATCACATAAAAACTTCTCAAAGACTTTTCTGCAGCAGTGGATGGGCAACTGCTGGCCGAAGGCTTCCGAGGGGCTGCGGACCAGAGAGGAAAGCGGCAAGTGTCTCTCTGGCCCGCAAGATCATCGTTCGATCATGGGGAGATAGATGAAAAGCTCGGCACGGAAAGAAGTCGCCTCATACGCACCGATGTCCGGGACGCCATGACGTGGGCTGGATTCGACATCGACTGTTTCATCGCTGCCCATTGCTTGATCGACTGCGGGGGAGGACGCGGGAATGCGAAATAGGTTCGGGCCCGGCGTAATGCTTATAAACAATGGATCTTGAAAAATGGATGTGCCCATTCCATTGATTGCACCGGCTTGAGCGGTGTTGACATTGCTGGTATTACCGAAAAAGAGGTTGTATGCTAGATTCGCCGTATTGGATGGCCTGACATGGAGGGCCGAAAAGCCCGCATCTGTATGATCGGCAATAATGTTATATCGGATGTCGGCCGGCTTGGCTCCTCCTGTGGCTCCATCGCTCATCACAAGGATGGCTGCACCCTGTAGCGGTGTGGTTAACATACGGTTGCCGACGATGGTGTTATGGTGCAGTGTCGCTGTAACGCCTTGGAGCCAAATCCCACCTCCACCGCCGCCCACTGCGGGACCTTGTCCTGCCGCGACCTGGTTAAAAGCAATAATCGAGTTTTTAACGGTGGCTGTCGGCTCTCCGTAAAAGATATTTTGCAGGTACAGTCCGCCACCGCCGGCAGGTCCCTGAGCACTACTTCCATTTCCTCCCTGGGATCTGTTGTTAAGGATGCTGCACTTCTCAAGCCAGAGGGTGCTATGGATGGTCTCCAGGGCGCCACCGGCGGCGATGCCTCCATTGGCTGCATCTCCCCCTTGGACGAGGTTATCGGATAATTGGCAGCCAACCAGGCGCACTGTGGCCGTTTCATAAATGCCGTCTCCGTCGGCATCGACATTTGGGTTTCCTTCAATTGTAATAGCACCGCCGAATGCCCCGCCAGCGTTCACTGCTGCATTGCCACCGATACTTTGATTGCGTTGGGCTGTGACGTTCCAGAGGGTCGCATCTGCATAGCCCATGATGGTCAACGCACCAAACGCGTCGGCTGTTTGGAAATCGGAGGTACGCCCATTGCCCGAAGTGCTGCCTGCCTGGGAGAGATTATCATAGAATTCTAGCGCAGAACCATCCACCTCTGACCGCAGAATAAATAGGCCAGGACCGAGCGCATATCCTCCACGTATCCGTCCGTTACCTCCCTCCGAACGGTTGTTGACGAAAACCAGGCGTTCCAACCATGCCCGCGTCGGTGTTTTGCGAATTGCCAGGCCACCGCCCGAGGCGCTGCCTCCATACTCATTTTGGGCGCCGCCACCTTTTGCCACGTTATCCTCAAAACGCACATTACGAAGTACGACTGTTGCATGGTCGGTCAGCATGCCGCCGCCGAACGCAAACGTCTGAGCGTCTCCGCCGCTGGAGGCTCCTTGAATGTAACCCCGGCGAATGGTGAAACCTTCCATCTCGATGCCGGCCAGTAAAGAAGAATTGCCCGGTTCTGTTCCTTGCACCCAAACTCCCCGAAACCGACTTTCTCCATCAATGACACTTGGATTCGCAGCAGGGTTTGCCACAGACCAGTTTCCATTCGCGTACCCTCCCCGCAGTGTGATTTGTTTGTTAACAATACACGCGACTGCTCTTTGTCCACCGAGGTAACGTTCGCAGGGGTTATCGACGCCGGCATAGGTGTACACACCGGCTGCCACCAGGATCGTATCGCCACTGGTAGACTGGTTGATGGCGTATTGGATGGTGCGGCATGGGATCGTTGGGGTCAGGCAGGAGTTACCATTATCATTGCCGTTTTGGGCGTCAACATAGAGGGTTCTCGCGTACGGCGCGTATTCCGCTGCCTCTGCATAGGTGGCACGGGCAATCAGTGCTAAGGCAACGGCAAACAGGCAATATAGAACGATTCGTTTTCGAGAGATGAAAATCTTGGTCATGCCAATCCTTTTTTGATTCTGATTTACGCAATTTTGTATTTCTCAAACGCCAATGAACCCGTCTACTGTAAAGCAGTGCGGTTGAGTGAGCTTGTTGCGAAATCAGTGCCTGGTTTTCTATTCGCCTACGAACGATGACCTTCATTCCTACCGGCGTTGTAGCAGACGGATGGTATGTCCCTGCCAAAAGAAGTGGTTCACCTCCGCGTATCGTTCGAAGATAAAGGGTTCGATTTCCGGACCCGTTGCCGAAAGATCTTGCAAGCCCTCAATCCAGACCACAAAATCGGGTGGGTTCTTACCCAGCTCTGCCAGCCATTGTTCACGAATATGGGGTTGCATGAACCAGGGATAGTGCATCATCCAGAACTTTGGAGGAGTTTTTTGAAGAATATAGTATACATTGCTTACGGCTTCATTGTCAGGGACGAACACAAGTGAGCTTTCTGAAGGGAGCGCAGTTTTTAGTAATTCAGCCAGTTCACGCTGTTCGTCGAATTTTAGCAATTTAGGCTGGCTAATGCCGGCGATGCCGGGCCACAGCAAGAAGGTGCCGTAGGCTCCCCAAAATATGAGGAACGTAATTGCAAGCGTACGCAAGAGGTAGGCCACAGACGGAAGCACTGCTCCCGTTTTGATGATATCTGCGCTGACGATGGCCGACATCGCCGCTATAAATCCAAATGCCGCTGCCCAATGGGGAGGCGAGTATCGGGGGTAAAGGAAAATCAGACTACTCACGGTACAGATTGCCAGCCAGAGCCGAAGCAGCCGTTCCTGTGTGGTAAGGGTGCCAGGCATCCATAGCGATGCGATAAATGGAACCGCCAGGAGAAAAGCTGGCCAGATGGCAATTAAATCGAAGTGGCTGGGGAGCAGGAAGCCTAAACGGGCATAGCCGCTAGTCAGGTTGAAGAGGAGAGTCCATTCTACCAAAGCGGTCAGGCTTCCGCCGTGGGATAGGTAGAAAGCAAGATATAGAATGACCGGTACGATCACGCCTGCGATAAAAAGGAGAAGTGCTTTGGGTATCGAACGCCAATCAAGGTAACGTTTCCAGTGCATCAGCACCAACCAAATTAGGAAAACAGGAATAAGGACGATTGCCTGTTGTTTCAATAAAACGCCAATTCCGACCAGCAAGCCGCTTAGGGCGACCCGCCAGAGGTGGCGCTGCTCCGATGAAAAAATACTGAGAAGGATGAAAAATCCGAAAAACAAAGGCGCCAGGGCAAGGTTGTACCAGAAAGTTGTGATCCCAAACCGAACAGCAAATGCCCAAATAAAGCTGATGCCTGCGACAGCTGCCCAGATTCCATAGCGCATCCATAACCATCCGCTTACAAGCCCGAACAAAAGTGTCAATGTGGAAGCATGTGCCAGGCGAAGCGCAAGAATTCCGTCATTATGAACCAGCGTCTGCAATCCAGCTAAGAGGTGTGGGAGCAGAGGGCTATGCTCGTCTGCAATGTGGAGATAGGGGATAAATCCCTGGTTAAGCAGCCATGGCTGCAACACCATGCGAGGATCAGCAGTAATGGATATCCGTAACGTTAAAAAGCTGGCCAAAGCCCCATTCACGCCAAAGATAAAGATGATACCGGCCCAATGAAACCCATGAATATGAGGCCGACGGATAAATTTAGGACACAAAAGCGGTAGGCGCATTCTTGTCTTGTATGCATTCGGGCAATTGGTGAAGCTAACCTATCACCTGGAGCAGTCGTAGGCCTCCCCATTCGACCTTTTGACCTTCAGAGGTTTGTTGCGTGGTGATTTCCCGTGTGAGCAGGCCGAGGTCCATGACCTGCCCGGAATGTTCATCGATAAAGTCATCGATGGCCCTACGCACTTCTTCGAAAAAACTGTCGTGAAAAAGGATATAACTGCCGGTTTTCACGAACGGGAGAACTCCTTCCGCATCACGTTTTGCCCCCGCATAAGAATGGTCTCCGTCGATAAATACAAAATCGAAAGAATCTTGTGCTTTATTGGCGGCTGTTTGCAAAATATCCGGTGAATGTCCCTGGAAAAGCTCGGCTCGATGTGAAATTTTTTCCCAGTTATTGGGCAGGATTTGGGGAGAAGGGTCGACCAGATACATCCGTGCGTCACTTTCTAGCGCATCCAGTGCCCGGCATATAATCAGGGCAGAGCCGCCTTGGAAGGTTCCGATTTCCAGGTAGCGTTGAGGGCGCAGGCAAAAAATCAGAGTAAAAAGCATGAGCCGCTCCGCCCGGGTCATCCAGGCCGGAGCATGTAGAATCGGCTCTAACCAGAGCAGGTCGAATTGCGCCGCAAAGGGCGTTACATCGAACCGGGGAATTTTGCGCTGGGCTGCGCGGAATTGAAGATCGGATGTTTCGGCTGGTTTTGCTTTTCCATAAAGGAGATGACGAAGCCTTTGAACGATACTCATGATTTCTTGATTGCCTCGATTTAGCGCGTCCAGGTGGATGGTGTGATTTTTATCCAGTCCAACAAGAATCCAAGTTGACGTTGATCATTGTTGAGACCCAACTCGGCAGGAACAAAAGGGGTGGCAATAAACTGCAGTTGTATTGAATCCGGCGATTCGAGATCAGTCGCTTCCACTTGAAAAGTATACGTTGTCCATTCTTCGGTAGGGATGAAGCTCCCGATGGTATGATTGCCTGCGCGCACAATCACATCGGTGGGTTCAATACCGTCTGGTCGATAGATCATTGCACGAATTTGAATTTCCCAGCCTGGTCCATCGGATGGAGCAGGGAGTGGGAGCGTTAAAGTAGCAACAGCTTGGGTCCAACGCATGGAGGGTGCTCCTGGTATGTACTCCTTGCCCCAGAAGCCATCGTCTAGATATGCTCCGTCCATTGAGCCGATATCGACCGTAATACTCTCCTGCGCCAGCTGCATGCTATCCGGTGGGGCTACATCATAGATTTCGATTCCATAATGAATCGTCTGGGTCACCGAGGGAAAGGCATCGAAAGTATTCATCAGCATTTGAGTCGTAAAATCATAATAACCCGACGGTTGCAACGTCAGGTGATTGCGCACCGTGGCCGGGATTGGATCGACTGCTAACAGTTGAACTGGGCGTTTTTGTGCTTTGGCCCGCATTAAAAGCGCTTCTAGAAATTCCACCACTGCTCGTTCGTGCTGCAACGACGCGGCTGAAGTATCCTCCTCTGAAGCGCGATTGCCGGTGCGTATCGTTGCAATAGGATGGCCGAAAATTGAATGCAAGGGGACACCGAATGCATCGGAGAAGGTGCTTTCGCCTGGTTCAGCAAATAAAAGGATAGCATCGGTTTGCAGTTGCTGGTGAAGTTCATATAGTTGTGTGAGGGAACCTGCGTAATCACGCGCCCTGACAACATAGCGATCCTGGTAAACGAGGCCGCCGACCAACGCTGCAACCAGAATCCCACGAACGGCGAGCGTCATCCATGGCCTGAAGAATCGAGGAAGCGCCACGATGGCGTAGGCGGCGCATATCCATAACATCGGGATAACAATTGGCACGTAACGGCGCATGGTGTAGATATGATAAGGCATATTCATGATGTTATAGACATATTGAACAGTGGTAAGCACGCCGATGCCGAGCACAATAGTCAGCCGTGCCAGCCGCTCTCGTATAAGGATCATGGCCAGCCCTATAGTTGCCAGTGCAATGCCTAGTGGCGTTATATACCACCCCATGCGCAGCCAGTTTTGTCCATTTAACAATGGAACTTCAACATTGCCTGGCCAGGAAGTGATAATGCGAGTTGGTTCCAAGATCGGTCGTAAAAAGTAAGCATAAAGGCTTAATGCGATAATGCCCACCCCTAATATCCATCGGACAGATGCCGAATGTTTCAGCCGTTGAAGCCGGTCTTGAAACCGGCGAGGGCCCAAGAGAAGAGCGGCTAGGCACACTACCAAGGCACTCAGGGCGGTTCCTATGAGGAGCCATGAGGAACGAATGACCAGTCCATATACTGCTCGGTAGGTATTCCAAAAATATGGCCATGTAAAGAACCAAATGATCAAGAACATCTGTAAAGCAAAGGCCAACAAAACTAACGCGAAGGCGCTCCATCCTAAATGCCAACGTCGTTGCCAGGCTAGCCAAATGAGACCTGCCATCACCATCGCCAGCACTAAAGGCAGATCGATGCGCGTTAGCAGCGCGCTCCCTAAAGCAGCGCCGCCGAAAGCGCCCCACAGCGGCGAAGGTGTCGCCTCATCCCAGAGCACTTGAAAAGCTAGAAATCCTGCGAACAGCAGCAGCATGGTGAGCGGTTCGGTAGTCGGGTAGCGTGCAAAGAAAATCTGCGTGCTGGTGATAGTTAGAAAAGACGCCGCAAGCAATGCAACCCATTCGTTAAATAATTGGCGTGCCAAGAGATAGAGGGCGACAATCCCTAAAATGGCGACGAGCGGGGTAACATAGAAGCCTGCTCGTACACCGCCTATACTCATCGCAATGCTCAGGAGGCTGGGATGATATGGGAAGAATTGGGGTCTAGATATCGCCGGATCTTCGTCATCGATGTACCAGCCGACAAACTGTAAGTGTCGGGTAAGCATCGGTCGAGGCTGTGTGCGCAATGTCGCTGCCCCATGTTCCGCCAGAAACAGGTTCCACTCATCTCTTTGTAAATAAGTGCCGGTGCGGGCCGTTGCGGCTGCAATGTTAATATAGCTGCCTGCATCGTTGCCGCCCAATACATACTCATGTGGATGTAGATACAAGCCCGCGCTAATCAGTACAAGGATCGTAAGAGCCAGTTCATTCCAATTTCCCTTGCACTGAAACCGAACAGCTAGTAAATCCCGGCAGAAATTTGCCGATAGTTTCCTCCAGGGGGAGTGCCACGGAATTTCTGCCGTGGTCTTTACGCCAGGCTGTACTAGCCTTCGTGAAAGGACAATGCTAATGAAGCCTCCATTAATCGCCAGCAGACTAATGGCTACCCATTTCAACTCGTATATCCCGAGCATCGCCAAACTAGTGGCGATCCAACCCACTAGAATCACTAGGCTTACAAGAGAGATGAAGAGTCTTAGAAGACAGTCCGGCTCCTGCTGATGGATCCTAAAGTGTGGGCTGAAATAGAAAAGATTGATTAACAGGAAACCAAGGGCGTTAATGGAAAAAAGGAGAATTGCACCGGCAGAAGATTGCATGAATATCACAATATTTCTGTGGTTAGAGCTGGCTCGATGGATGAAACATGGCGCCAGGTAGCAGGGATGTGAACAACCCCTTCTTCAGCACGTCCACGAGGCTGGAGGACCTCAAATGGATACATGCGATGATGATGGTCAATGGCTATTGTGGAGTTTCGATTGTAAATGGCTACCGTCAATTCATACCGACCTGGATTGAGCGGCAGAGAATCGATCCGATACTCCATCATGCCATAGTCCTCAATGGCCTCAATGTGATACCCTTCATCAACCGAATTAGGGCCATTCACATGCGTGCCATCTTGCCGGTAGATGGCCAGGCCAAAGGTAGGTCGAAGGATACGTTCGTGGCATTTGTAGTAAATACGCACACAAAGGGTGGCACCCTGCTGGAACTGGTCCACCGCTTTCCCCTGCTCATTGCATAATTCGACGCGAATAATTTCTGCCTGATGGGTTCCCCATCGTCGCTGCTCTGAAGGTGTGGGATCTTCTTGTGTTTTCGTTGTCGTTGCAGCTTGTTCTGCACGGCGTCTGGCATAATAGAGTTCGTTTGTATAGGCCAGGTAATCGTCAACAATGTCATTGGCCGGTCCATCCGCGCGAACGAGCCCATTCTGCAGCCAGATGGCCCGATCGCACAGGCGTCGGATGTCTTCTAGATTATGAGAGACCAGAACAATGGCAACCCCGGCTGCTTTCATTTCGTAAATACGTTGGAGACACTTTTGTTGGAAAATCTGATCTCCAACAGTAAGCACTTCATCGATGATTAAGACATCCGGAGAAGTATGGATCGCGACAGAAAATCCTAGCCGGACATACATGCCAGATGAATAATGTTTAACGGGTGTATCAATAAAATCGCCGAGCTCGGCAAATTCAATGATCTGATCCAGTTTGCGACGGATCGTCGCTCGATCCATGCCATAAATCGAACCATTTAAGAATACATTTTCTCGTCCTGTTAAATCTGGATGAAAGCCTGCTCCAAGTTCCAATAGGGAGGCGATGCGTCCATTTGTGCATACGTAGCCACTGGTGGGTGGTAATACCCCCGTGATGACCTTGAGTAACGTGCTTTTACCCGATCCATTTTGCCCTAGGATGCCGATGCTATCCCCTGGGTAGATTTGCAAAGATATATCGCGTAGTGGCCAAAAGTACTCCACCTCGCTCCGCTGTCGTTTCCAGAGACGGATAAATAGATCTTGAAATGAGCGCTGATATTCACGCTGTAGTCGAAAACGTTTAGAAACATTGACAACTTCAATGAGTGGTTGATCATACGTTGGACTCTGGGGAATAATCTTCATCGTATTCTATAACCCACAACTCATTAGTCTTGCTGTACTAAGGGCAGGTAAAGCTGATCCGTGGCAAAAAAGAAAGTTCGCTTTAACTGGTTGTTGGATGGCTTCACGTCGCTGGCGCCGGGGGCGGGATCAATAATGGCAAAGATTTCGTATTTCGCCGGGTTTACATTAGGCCAAACGTACTCAATGACCTGTTTATCTCCGCATCCCTTAAGGGTTCCTGAGAACTCGCCTCCGCTTAACAACGTCCCCCCCTGGCCTGGATCACCCAGATAAAGCCGCAAGGTGAAGTTTTTCGCAGAAACTGTATTGCCTGCGTTGCCAATATGAATTTGTATAGTGGCTGTGACTGGTCCGTTGTTTGCCAGTGGAGCTGCGGGGGATATGCGTAAGTCTGAAATCAAAAAATCGATTTCACTGTTCAACTGTGTGGTGTAGTCGGCATAGGTGTCACCCATGGGGGTGCGTGAATTTCCTGTGTCAGGATCGAAAAGATAGCCGTTAAACCCTTCCCATTGACCGTTTACCAGTTTAGCTTTGTGGTTAATACTGTACCAAGAAAAATGTTGTACCAGCCGATAATCATCAGCCGGATATCCCAATTTTAAGTCTCTCGTATTCAATAGATAATCAAAGGTGCGCACCATATAATTACTGACGTCTTCTGGCGAAAATGAGCCATACCCAGGAGCATCCGGCATCAGGACGCCATATTCGGTAATATAAAGTGGCTTGTTGCGGTAGCCGTTATAATACATCCAGTTACGGAAGGCGAGCACCTGTTGTTGGAACAGGGTAAAATCAGCGTTTTGATGTGTTCCCAATACCCAGCCGCCTTCTGGTGAAACTCCACGAGGGATATCAGCTCCCCACTGTCCAGGTTGTTCATTTAAAATAAATGTATGAATTCCCCAAGCATCTACCTCCATTTTAGTCCCGTAAGCGTCTCGGTAGGCAGCCAAGACTAAATCAAGGTATTTTAAACGTATTGGACTGGCCTGCACGATATTTCCAGCAACCAGGATGGCCGTCGGGTCGGCCGTTTTGATGATCTGGCGAAGTTCGTGATAGGCCCGTGCATATGCCGCAGGTGTTAAGTCGTCCTGGTAGATTTGTCGATCGGGTTCGTTGCCGATTAACCAGAATGAGCCTGGGTTGGACTGTGCCAATGTCACAATAGTAGATGGATCGGGGCTCACAATGTAATCGGTTCTGCTCTTGTCCGGCTGCCTTAAACGTACCATGCGCAATTGTTGCATAGAGGCAGGTTTTTCAGCTGTATTTGCCCGATAGTCAATAAAGTATCCTGCATTTAATGACTCCACTTGAATGGATGTCAAACTCACTTCGCCATGATGATTAACGCCAAATCGGCACAGCGGTTCTGCTGGTGCTTGCGCCATTGAGCCAGCTGGGCTGGGCATGGAAAAGAGTAGAATCACTGCCAGCGAAAGTCCAGAGCAGAGGGTTGCCAGCTTTTTGCCTTTCGGCGATGTGCGGAGAAACACGATGATGCCTCCTCTAGCTAGATTGCAAGACCTATTGTTGCCCTTTCTCCTGAATCAACCCAAAGCAGGCCGATGGAAGGACGTCAAACATCTGATGCATCCTTCTCTGCCTACTCTTCGGGTGCTGTTGCATCCTGTTCCAGGAGAATCCTATTCCAAATGAAAAATAAATGGGGGTGTGGGATTATCACCGATATAACATAGGTAAGAAAATCTGTTTAGGGTCGACAATGACGATGGAGCTGCTGGTCTTGCTTGAACCAAACACTTCTTCACTGTCAACCGTGACCCAGTAGCGATGGGTGCCCGGGCCAAGATTCTCCCACTCCACTTCGACCACCATATCATTTATGGCGCAGCCCTCCAGTCCGGCAGGTACCGTTGCCTCGCCGATCTGTTGAGAAAGGCTGGCATCCTGATAGAATTTCACCTGGAATGGTTGCGAAGTTGGCGTGTTGCCGTTATTACGAATACTGACTTTCAGCGTTGCCGTTGCGGCTCCGTTCTGAGTATCCGAGTCGACCACGGCGGCAAAAACTTGATCAATCACTAAGTTGGGCTGAGTTGTTGTGGCCGCAATTAAATCGCGATACTTTTGTCCCATCTCTGTCAGATTCCCGTGAACCGGGTCAATCAACAGGCTGGGGTTGCCATCGATAAAGTCTCCCAGGTTGGCATCGTCCATCAAAAACCAGGCCCACTGTTGTACCAGCCGGCCATTGTCCAGTGGATAGCCCAGATCGGGATCGATGGCATTTTCAAGATATTGTACCGACTCTTCCATAAAATTAGTGACGCGTTGAGGGGTAAAACAATTCCCATATTCATCCTTGGTTCCAAGGCATTGGCCATTCCCATCTACTTTATATTGGTGCAATAATGACCATTCTGTGAGCAGTAATGGCGTATTTTGATACCCTCGTTCCTTCATCCATCTACGCATGGCCACCACTTGTTGGATGAACAGATCAGTGCTGTCGTGTTCATAAATACAGTAGTAGTCATCACGTGAACAGAGATCTAGTTGTTCAGAAAGAGGGCGCCACCAGTGGGGCAATTTAAGCGCAATCGACGGATCTGTTCCATTGGCAATGGATGCAAACACTGGATTGCCTGAGTCTGGCGGAACTATCCCATCGCTCGGACGCTGATATTCTTCAATACGTTCCGGGAAAATATAGGCGTGAAATGTCCAGACATCTACTGGCATAGGGGTACCATATTTGGCGCGATAGGCCTCCAATACCTTGTCGAGATATTGGAGCCGCCCTGGCGAGACAAGCACCAATCCCGATACTGCGACCTTGGCACTGGGATCTCTCTCTTTGATGAAGTGGTAGGCATCATGATAGGCATCGGCATAAATTTCTGGCATTAAATCATCTTGCCAGTAGACACGGTCCACTTCATTGCCGATAATCCAGACTGCACCTGGATTGGCCTGGATGTATTGTCCCAATCCACTTTCCGTGAAGGGCGGACTAGCCGTATAAGAGGGGAGGCGTGCCCCCTGTTCGTTGCGGTTTTGCTTCAGTCGAACCATCGGCGTATGTGCGACATTGGCCGGTAGCCAGCTGGGTCGGTCGGGCCCGAAGGTGACCACCCAACCGATTTTCATGGATTCCACCTGGCTTGCCCCCTTCGGAGAGGCAGTGACACCGTAACGACAATTAGGAGCTGTCGCACTTACGCCTGTGGCCAGTTTGAATACCTCATCGGTATCGAAATTGAATGCAGCGTAGGCCATGCTCGGGACGAAAAGAAAGCCTGTGCAGGCTAATAGCAGGGCGATAGCCAGGGAGGAAGGACGAAGTGGTCGTTTTCCCTTGGGGAAGGGCATCTTCATGGAAATTCTCCTTTACAACTCCAATACATTCAAGGGTAGTCAACCCATGAACTCTGCGTCAACTCAGCAATCCGTAATGCGGGATTACGATTTCCCAGATGATCAGGGCATTTACAACGATTGCGAGCAAGATTAAGGTACCGCTGACAAAAATTTGTCGACGAGGTTGTCGCGGCATAATACTGAGCAATCCTCCTGCCACAAGCGTACTGAAAATTGGGATAAGGCTTTGCAGAAAGCGAAACTGTGGTTGAAAAACGGTCATGTTAATCCGTATATACGCAGCTGTAGCGCCTAAGCACCAGACAACGAGAATGGCGGCTATCAGATTGCGTTCGCGTAGTCCACTGCGCCACCAATTTCTGCAGCCAACAAATGAAAGGCCAAAGATAAGACTCCACCATAGATAGGCTGAGACATCTGGCGCTGCTACATTCATCCAACCAAATCGAACCCAACCGGAGCTCAAGGTTAAACGGATTACTTCCAGCCAATATTCTAGCTGCAAGACTCGTTCTCCGACCCGGCTAAACGTTTGAGCACTTGACCAAAAATTGGTTCGAATCGTGGGGGTCAGTTGGACTATTGCTGCAGTTGCACCCCATATGAGTAGCATCAAACCGAATTTTTCGATCAGATTCCGGCGTTGTTGTGGCAATCGGATGAATTCTAGCAACCAGGCGGCGACAATTGCTCCGATAACAAAAAGCATGGTCACCTTTGTGAGTACTGCCAGTGCTGAAAGGACTGCCAGCAGAACATATCGCCCGGGCTTTCCTGGTTGTAGAAGCAGTGCCAGCGTGATAGAGGCCAACGCTGTGGCCAAGACATCATTGCTAATTGCCCGGCTCAGGAATAAAAACTGTGGCCAGCCAGCAACCCAGGTACCAGTAAGCAGGGCGGCGATCGGCGCTTTGGGGAAAAGCTGGTGAGCTATTGCCATCGAGGCCCATACCACTGTTAATCCCAGCAAAATTGAGACGATCCGTACACCGATCACTACGCTGGGCTCTTCGCGTTGCCACAGGCTTTGTCGATTTGAATGCAGAAACATCACGCCGGTTTCGCCGAACGCTTCGTTATGTGCCGGGAAATCGATGGCTACTGGACTCCCCGTCATGTAGCCGATTGCCTTTTGCAATAAGCCTGTACCTACATAGTAAAGGGGCATGTGATAGCACATGCGTCCAGACAAGGTAACGCCAGGCTTCCACCACTCCCCTTGTGGTTTGGGCTCGACAATCGGAAGGCGGTTATACAACGCAACCTGTTGGATGCACTGTAAATGTCCTGGTTCATCTGGACTTTCTCCAAGGGGAATGGTCAGAAAATATAATGTGACCAAAAACAGATAGAGAAGTGTAGGGGGGACAATCACCAATCGCCAATTTGTGTATGACAAGATAGTTTTTTTGATCACCTTCAACGTGCTATCACAGGCAAGTAGATTGCGAGATGGTAGGGCGGTTGTAGGGCATAAAGAGCTGAAGCCCCCACATCACTGACCCAAATGATTTGGGTTGTGGGCTCGAAATCCAAAGACGCTAATATGCTGATCTCCCTACCTAATCCTATGCGTTGTACTACGCGCGTGGTTGTCGCATCAATCTGCACAACTTCGCGGTTGGCTCCATCCAGCGCCCACAAAAATGTTTGATTGGAATCAATCCAGAGGTCAATATCTGTCAACTCCGCTGTTGTCCATGGATATGAGTACCACAGCCAGGTAGCCAGCGTGCCGTACATGTAGACGGCTAGTTTAGGGAGATTTTTTGTGGAAATCCAGGGCACACCGGTACTTGTCACGGCCAGTCCACTCACTGTGCCAGGGCCACCACCAGGCCGATTGTCTACCACGCTAACAGTCACAATATCATTAAAAGCGGGCCGATATCCCAGCAGATAATTAATTCCCGGGGCTGTCACCCAGACAATTGAAGAAGCGGTGGCATCGATCCTATCGAGATTGGCATTCCCATAACCTACATTGATCTCTTGAATCGTACCGTTGGCGGGTATGAGGGATGCGATTTTGTTCCCCTTATTTTGTACGAACCAGACATATCCATTCGGAGCAATATCGATGCCGGTCGGTTCACTGTTCGGTGTAGGAATTTCATATTCAACAATGCTTCCGCTCTCCTTGGAAAGGCGTCCAATTCGGTTGCCTTGTCTCTGTGTGAACCAGACATTATGTTCATCAATGGCGAGTCGATAAGGCTCGCTATTGGGGGTTGGCGGCGTATAGAAAGTATATAGATATTGCTCTGGCGTAGAGGCGGAAAGGATCTCTAATGAGCCAATTTTATTCGCTGTTGGGAGTGTAAACCATACTTTGTTCGCATTTTCTACCTGAACATCAAAAGGGGATGCTGGCAGCGGAAAGATTTTTACCGGAGACTCCACCGTTTCCGCCTGGAGTGATGGGGATGAAATAAATATCAAGAATGCAGTCAAACCAATAAAGATAAGGACTTTTCTCCCGAGCAGGGGAAGAGACTCCCTTGAGAATTTCCAGTTTTGAGGTTTGAACAGCGGGTGCATCTTACACCTCTTCACTGAAGTGGCTACTATAACGTACAAAGAACCAATATCCAACAATTAAGAACAAGATGGCCGTGATAGAAGTACGTAAGAAAAAATCTATATCGGTTCGATAACTCCAATACAAGAGGTCTCGATACATGTTAATGAGGGAGGCCATAGGGTTCAAGATATAGAGAAGTCGATGAACGTTGAGCGTAATGCCGAAAAGTTCGTAGGTTGCCGGGAGCATCGATGTCGAATAAAACACCGGTGTTAAGAAAAACCATGCCAACATAACGACGTCCATAATCAGCAATGTATCATGATAATAGACCTGTATAGCGCTTAAAAAGAAGACAATGCCCAGAGTCAAGACCGTTTGAATTAGAATCACAATGGGCAAAAGCGCAATCCATGGACTGAGCTGAATTCCAGAGATGAAAATCAGAACAAATAAAATCAATAGCGCCAACAAAAAATTGATAAGATTAGAGAGCGTCGTCGCAACGGGCAATACCTCGGGGGGAAAATAGATTTTCTTGATAAGATGTCCATTCGTAACAACACTATTTGTGCCAGTCATGACGCTTGCGGAGAAGTAATTCCAGGGTAAAATGCCACTCAGCAAAAAGACTGGATAATTGACAATTGACTGATCTCGGAATAGCAGTGGCGAGATAATGGTGAAAACGAGCATCATGCCTAGCGGATTGAGCAAACTCCACAAAAAACCGAATAGGCTATTCCGATAACGCACCTTCAAATCACGTATCACCAAGTTATAAATAAGAGACCGATAATGGATCAGTAAAACGAGGCGTGTCCCTATGTTATTGAGCAAAAGAGTTGACCAAGTGAATTGCGCCGTCTTTGACAAATGAGCTGACTGCCTCTTCATAATTTTTAACCTGAAATTGCTCTGGCCGTTCTAGGGCAGACCGGAGATATGTACGGAAGATATTACCAGAGACATGACATAGTAGACATAATCATAATGATGGGGGCACATTGTGCAACCGGGATCCGCATGTCCGATTGCTTTCCAGCCACTTCCCCGAATTATACTGGCGTATTGCCCGGACCTCCAACTGGTTGAACCGATCTGTCCGATTCTCCATTGGGTTCGAAACATCCAAATCCGTCTGTAGTAGGCCAAACATGGTCAAAGATACATCTGGATTATAATACGCTGCTATACCCCGAGCGGGCGCGATCCTACCGATTCACCCTCATTCCATGCTACAATATGGACGTGTCGCGATTCGAATGAGACCAAACCCTGTGCAGACCGGATCAGACCCATGACAGCCAGACCCGAATCGCCCTATCCCATGTTGCCGGTGCCCGAGGCGCTGGAGGTAGTTTTGGCCCAGGCCCATCCCCTGCCGGCGCAGACGGTGCCGCTGGCCCAGGCGTTGGGCCACATCCTGGCAGCCGACGTGGTGGCCCGGGAGCCCCTGCCGCCCTTTCCCGCCTCGGTCAAAGACGGCTACGCGGTCGTGGCCGCGGACGGTCCCGGCGACTACCCCGTGGTCGGCGAGGTGACCGCAGGCCGGGTGGCCGACTTTCGCCTGTCGCCGGGCACGGTGGCCTACATCACCACCGGCGCGCCCCTGCCTCCGGGCGCCGATGCCGTGGTCATGGTGGAGGAGACCGAGCGGCTGCCCACGGATGATGGCACGCCCCGGGTGCGGATCCACGCCCGGGTCAAGCCTGGCGACGATGTTCGCCCCGTGGGCGTGGACGTGGCCGCGGGACAGCAGGTGCTGGCTGCCGGCGAGTACATCGGCCCGGCCGAGGTCGGCCTCCTGGCCACCGCAGGCGTCACCCAGGTGCCCGTCTACCCCCGCCCCCGGGTGGCCGTGCTCTCCACGGGCGATGAACTGGTGGAGCCCGACCAGCCCCTGGGCCCCGGCCAGATTCGGGACAGCAACCGGGCCATGCTTCTGGCGGCCGTGGCAGCCAACGGCGGCATCCCGGTGGACCTGGGCATCGCCGGCGACAGCCAGGAGGCTTTGGAAGCGGGCGTCCAACGGGGGTTGGCCGAAGCGGACATCCTGCTCAGCTCTGGCGGCGTCTCCATGGGCGAGCTGGACCTGATCAAGCCGCTGCTGGAACACGCCGGCACAGTCCACTTTGGCCGTATCCACATGAAGCCCGGCAAGCCCCTCACCTTCGCCACCGCGCAGGTGGCCGGCCGCAAGAAGCTCATCTTCGGCCTGCCGGGTAACCCGGTGAGCAGCCTGGTGACCTTTTACCTGATGGCCGTGCCTGCCATGCGCCAAATGGCTGGCTGGCCGAACCCGCACTTGCCCCGGGTTCAGGCCCACCTGGCCCAACCCCTGCCCCTGGATGCCCATCGGCCTGAGTACCACCGGGCTACCCTGCGTTGGGAACCCTCCCTGAACCAGGGGCGGGGCGGCTTCCTGGCCACCAGCACCGGCAGCCAGGCCAGCAGCCGCCTGCTCAGCATGCGCACAGCCAACGCCCTGCTGGAGCTCCCCCAGCGCGCAGGCCGGCTGGAGGCCGGGGACGTGGTGACCGCCCTCCTCATCGGCCCCTTGGGGTAGATACATCTTTGCCAAAGGAACAGAAAGGGAGCACTCATGGCCCAGCCCTTGACCCATTTGGATGCCCATGGCCACGCCGCCATGGTGGACGTGGGCGACAAAGCCGTTACCACCCGCACCGCGGTAGCTCAGGGGGAAGTGCGCATGCAGCCGGCTACCCTGGCCGCCATCCGAGAGGGCAACGTCCCCAAGGGAGATGTCCTGGCCGCCGCGCGCATTGCCGGCATCATGGCAGCCAAGCGCACTCCCGAGCTGATACCCCTCTGCCATCCGTTGCTCTTGAGCAAGGTGGCCGTTGATTTTGAGATCGACGAACGAGAGAGCCGGGTGGTGATCACCGCCACCGTGCGCTGCCAGGGCCAGACCGGCGTGGAGATGGAGGCCCTGACCGCGGTGAGCGTGGCCGCGTTGACCATCTACGACATGGCCAAGGCCCTGGAAAAGACCATGACCATCGGCGGCATTCGTCTGTTGGAGAAACAGGGCGGCAAGTCGGGCCCCTGGCGTCGGGAAGCCGGAGGCGATGTGAATCTGCACGAAGACGTTGGACCGCGAAAGCTGGAAGACGGGGAAGGGGATACCCATGGAAGTCACCGTTAAACTCTTTGCTACCCTGCGCCAGCAGGCCGGTTGGTCCGAGCGGCGCATTGACCTGCCGACCGAGGCCACCTTACAAGATCTCCTGAGCCGGTTGGAAGAGGAGCACGAAAACCTGACCTTTGCCGACCGTCCCGTCTATGCGGCCGTCAACCAGGAGTACGCCCATCTGGACCGGATCCTTGCCCCGGGCGATGAAGTGGCCTTGTTTCCGCCGGTTTCGGGCGGAACCGGCGGGGAGCGAGAGAGCGTCCTTGAGGAGGTATCCAGCCAGGCGGCGCCGAAACTGTATGAAATTACCGACCGGCCCCTCTCCCTGGACGAGGTGGCGGCCCGGGTGAGCCGGGTGAGCTGTGGCGCGGTGGTGGTCTTCAGCGGGACCGTGCGGGGTGAGACGGCCACGGAAGCCGGCGCCCGCAACACCGATTTTCTGGTCTACGAAGCCTATGTGGAAATGGCCGAGCGTATGCTGGCGCAAATCGGCGACGAAATCAAGGCCCGCTGGCCCAAGGTGGAGGCGGTGAGCATCATGCACCGCATTGGGCGCTGTGAAGTTGGCGAACCCAGCGTGGTCATTGCGGTGGCCACGCCCCACCGGGGCGACGGCTGCTTCGAGGCCTGTCGCTATGCCATCGAGCGCCTCAAGGCCATCGTGCCCATCTGGAAACAGGAAAACTGGTCCGACGGCCAGGTGTGGGTGGAAGGGCCCCGCCAGCCAGAACTGGACCTGTCGCCGCCGGGGCAGGAGCATGGAGGGGGAGCGGATTAGTGTTTGTGCAGTCGTCGACCAGATTTGACATCAGAGACCCTCTGTGGTAAATTTAACAAGCAGAATGGAGTGGCTGCGGGCCCCGGGTCAGGGGCCACGAAGGACACCCCAAATCGCGTCGGCAGGTTAACAACCGAAACAGCCCGAAAGTTGCAAGTCGGCGCAGGCCGATATTTCGGATGAATCGTCTGAGTCGGCGGATTTGCAGCTGTCGCTGTCGGCTGTAGAGGCCGGCAGAGGAACTTCCCGACTCCCATTCGGGCCGTTGATGGCGGCTCGAAAGGTTGCCTCACGAAACCGTAAGTGAGGGCGGGCGCCTGGTAACGGGCGTCTGACTACAACCGCAACAGAAAGCATTCCCGCCTCCATGGCGCCCCGTTCGATGGGTGTTGTGGGTGGTAAGGGGTGAAACGGTGGGGTAAGAGCCCACCAGCGGTCACAGCAATGTGGCCGGCTAGGCGAGCGTGCAACTGGGAGCAAGGCGAGAGGGTCACGCTGGAAGCCATCATGTATGGCCATCGCCGGTGTGATCTCGTCGCAGCGGTACGGGTGAGGCCGGGTAACACCCGGCAAGCCACAAGCCGCCAGGTGCAGTTGTCTGGTGCGAAAGCATGGATGGCTGCGCTGAGATAGATGACAGCACGGCCAGGCGGAAGCCAGGCCGGACAGAATCGGGGGTACAAATCCGCTCAAACTTGCCAAAACAGGGCGATTCTGCTACAATGGCGGCTGTTGCGCCGACGTGGCGGAATTGGCAGACGCGATAGACTTAGGATCTATTGCCCGTCAGGGTGTGGAGGTTCGAGTCCTCTCGTCGGCACCTGGGCAATCGCGGGCCCGTGGCCTAGTGGGAAGGCGTCTCCTTTGCAAGGAGAAGATCGTCGGTTCGAATCCGACCGGGTCCACTTCCCACGGCTGCCAGGTCACAGGTAGCAACCAATTTTGCGGGCGTAGTTCAGTGGTAGAACGTCTCCTTGCCAAGGAGAAGGTCGTGAGTTCGAATCTCATCGCCCGCTCACCGGGGCCGGCTTCTGGCCGGCCTTTTTGCCGAGATAGCTCAGTTGGTAGAGCACAGCACTGAAAATGCTGGTGTCCCCAGTTCAAGTCTGGGTCTCGGCACCTTAGTAATTGTAAATGGATAATGGGAAATTGTTAATGGGAAAATTGTCGAGATGACGTGATCCCCAAACATTAACAATTGTCCATTTATCATTGAGCGTTTTCAATTATTGGGGGATCGTCTAACGGCAGGACTACGGACTTTGGATCCGTCAATCGGGGTTCGAATCCCTGTCCCCCAGCTCGGTCGGGGCAGGTGATCCTGCCCCGGTCTGTCACTGGCAACCAGAAGTGGTTGTTGTCTTTCCCCGCCATGGCGCTCGTAGCTCAATGGCAGAGCACCAGATTGTGGATCTGGGTGTTGTGGGTTCGAGCCCCATCGAGCGCCCCTCATCAATCAAGACCGCAGCCGCGGTCAGCCAGGAAGAAGAGTTCAACGGATGACGTTGGGCTCTTTTTTTGTTTTACCATCCTTGCATTTTTTTCAATCTACAGGTGCAATCCACAGATGACATCGATTTCGTAGAAGGGGCAGATGTACCAATGGGGCAAGGTTGCTCTTTTGTAGGCGCAGCTCGTACTGCAGAGTCGTCTGCTGGGGGGGCATTTGGGGCAGAATCTGGGGCATCTGCCCTGGAGCTACGGGGGGGCTCGAATGTAAGGGAGCTTTCAATTGCGTTTGATTTTTGCTGAATTGTTGGCTAAAATGCCCATCAAGACGAGCAGAACGTTTTGACGCTTTTGTTCCTTGTCAGGCCGAAACAGATTTTCGGCCTGACAGGGATCCTATGCAAAATCGAAGCCACTCTCATCTCCCGGAGGTCCCCATGCGACTTGTTCCCCGTCTTCCTCGTCGGCTTCTTACTCTTTTCCACTGCATCTTGGCTGCCGGCCTGATCGTCCAAAGTGCGGCGCCCGTCGTTCTGGCCCAACCGGGGGATCAACCCCTGTTTCTTCCCTGGATTGCCAACGGCCCGGCGCGGCCGGTGGCGGAAGCCCTCTTCCGCACCCACATCACCGTTCGTACGCCGGCCCAGTGGCGCACCCTGGCGCAGATGGGCGTGGTGATCCTGGCGCGGGGTGGGGACTGGGCTTCTGTGCTCGTCGATGAAGCAGGTTTGGAGGAGTTAGCCAGGCGTCGCTTCAACCCGGACCGGACCAACGGACTGGCCCTGTTGGTGTCGGCCAACGAAGGGCGGGACCGGACGGTCGCCGGCAGTCTGGCGCCCCTGCTGGCGCAGGCCGCTGCGGCGGCTGCGCTCCCTACGGAGGAGGAGGTCCAGGCCACGGCCATGCGCGCCTTGCGGACGGCACTGGCCAGCCTCACGGCGGCCCAGCAGGCGTTCCTGGCGGCTGCGGAGGATGTGGACGGCGACAACGACGGCCTGACCGACACGGCGGAAGGCTGGTGGTGCACCGACCCGGCCCGGGCCGACACGGACTTCGACGGCGTGAACGACGGCGACGAGGTGGCCGCGCTCAAGGCGTGGATGAACAACGAGCTGTCCAAGGCCCCCAGTACGGGCAAACCCTTCCAGGGCTGGCCCCATCAGAAGGCGAACTGCTACGACGATGACTCCGATTCGGTGCCCGACGCGGTGGAGCGGCTGGAGCTGGGGCTGAACGCGAACCGGGAGAGCACGGATCGGGACAAGTTCGACGACGGCCAGGAGCTCTTCGGCAACACCTACTGCACGGGCGGGGGCGGCTTCTGCGGCTACGGTGCCCTGCCCCGCAACGAGGACTGGGGCCTGATCTTCGCGGAGATGCCCTCGTGGGTGAAGGCGCCGGGACATCATCCCCTGGTGGCGGCCTTCCCCGTGCCGGAGATCGACGTGGTGGAGTCGTCCCTGCACGTGGAGACGGTCACCACGGTGACCACGGACCACACCATCAGCCAGGGGACGGAAAGATCCTACAGCACGTCCAAGACGGAGGGGACCAGCACCAGTGTGGCGAACACGGTAACGTGGAATGAGTGGCAGGAGGTGTCGGAGTCTTTGCAACAACGTGTGCCGGTTGGAAGTCAAACTACCTTCGCAAAAACAGAACAAGAACAGGCAATGGGTTGGCCTTCACTACTATTAAAAGGCGGGAAAATTATTAGCAAAGGCTCCAAATTGTTGAGAAAAGCTGGGCCGTTATTAAAAGGCGCCGGGAAATTTTTGAAGAAAGCAGGTGAGTATCTTAGCCCAATAGCTGACGCTGTAACGATTTTAGACTTTTTGAAACCAGATGGAACAAAACAACCCCCAGATGAAATACAGCAGCAAGTTAACATTAACCAATACCAATCAGTTGATGTTCGTCTACAAAACCAAATTGAAAATGAAGTATCAGTTATTTTAAATCAAAATTTTGATACAAGTAATATAGTCAATGCGCTTGAAGGATCTCGGTATGCGTACTTAGAATCGGGAAAGCTTATTGCGCAAGGACTTCACGACGTAGCTTACATACTGTCAATGCCTATTAAGAGTACGACAACAACGACAGGGAAATCCTGGGGCGGTTCTCAAACTACTACTCACGAACAATACGAAGAGCACACCATCACCAACGGCGAGGCCTTCTCCAGCAGCGAATCCTGGGGCACCGCCACCGCCGTGGACTCTTCCCACGCTGCAGACCTCTGGTTCACCTACAAGGTGCGCAACACGGGCACCGAGTACGCTACCCAAATCAAGCACCTGGCCTTCAATATCTACATTGGCGACAATCCGAATCCAGTTTGTACCTATTACGTGGGATCGACTTCATGTGGCACCCCGGTCGATGATGTTTTGTTTGTGAACTTCATGCCAGGCGAGGAGCATACTTATACATCTTATCGGATCCCCCTCAGCCTGGAGCAGATGAAGGCCATCGACCTGGGCGGTCCTGTTCGTATTGTTGTCGAGGATTTCAGTTACGGTTTCGATGAGGTTTTGTACAATGACGCGGCCAACGCGGGCATCCTCTTCGCCATGGAGGACGGCACGGACGACGGCGACGAGGCCATTGACACCTACCTCATCCCCACCTGGGGCCAGGAGACGGTGCTGGATGTGCTGGCCCGCTACTTCCCCCACGAGACCGACGCCAACGGCATGTTGACCGCCATCTGGACGCCGGAGTACCGCAGCGACACGCCGTCCTGGTGCCGGGAGCCCCGCCGCCCCACCGACCAGCCCACCAAGGCGGTCTGGTGCAAGAAGGAACTCTCCACCGCAGACTGGTGGAACATCTACACCGACGGCCTGGGCGACGGCTCCGAAGGCTTCCAGGACACCCAGGCTGTGCCCGGCAGTGTGGCCCTCTTCCGCTTCAACAAGGACACCGACCTGGACGGCTTCTCCGACCGCTCGGAGCGCCGCCTGGGCACGGACCCCAACGACGCCTCCTCCTTCCCCCGGCCCGAACTCCTGGCCGGCCTGCACCAGATCCGGGAGGGGGGCCGGGTGACGGCCACCCTCTCCCTGCTCAACACGGGCGTCTACGACGCCTACGGCGTGGAGGCGGTGATGGTCGCGCCAGACGACTCCATCTCCATCACCAACAACACCGTGGGCGGCTCCGGCCGGGTGCGGGCCTTGAAGTCGGTCATCGTGGGCAGCCGCATCCTGCTTCAATCGCCCCTGCCGCCGGCCTGGACCCAGGAAGGCCACGCGGTCCCGGCCGCGGCCGGCTACTACACCGGCCGGGAGGATCGCACCTACACCTTCACCGTGCAGTGCGGCGCGCCCGGCGGCTGCCAGGTGGGCAGCGGCGCGTGGACCCTGGCCTGGAACGACGGCATGGGCAACAGCGGCAGCCTTAACTTCGGCGACGGCTACGCCTCGCCCACCTTCCTGCCCGTGGGCAACCTGGGGCTGACGTTGGCCCTCTACTCGGGCAGCGTGCAGAACGGCGAGACCTTCACCGTGCAGGCCCTGACGCCCCGGGACACTTTCCAGTACACCATCAACCGGGAGCCCTACACGCCGCCCCTGGTCATCGTCTCCTACAACGACCCGCAGGGCAACCACCGCTTCGTCATCCCGCCCCAGGCCATGGACCTGGGCGCGCCCACGGACGACCTGGCCCCCTTCGCCGGGCAGATGCTGGACGACGTGGGCGTGGAGATTGTGACCCATCAGGCCGTCACTCCGGGTGTGAACAGCGTGGACCTGCTGGTGAACAACCCCGCCTCGGTCACCCTGCAGGACGCCCACCTCTTCCTGGAATTCGTCAACATCACCGGCACGGTGGTCTCACAGGTGAGCCAGCAGGTGACCCTGCCTCCAGGCCCCACCTACACCACCCTCCAGTTCGACACCGGGGCCTTCAACCCCGCCTACAACCCGGATGAGGAGACCATCGTCCTGGCCTTCCTCACCGACTACGAGGGCAACATCCTGGACACCGCGGGCCGTCCCCTGAGCAGCTTCCAGCAGGATCCGCTGCCCGTGCTGGCGGGGACCGAGCCCACCTGGGACTTCGGCACGGTGACCCAGGGCAGCCTGCTGCGGCGGGAACTGGCCCTGGCCAACACAGGCCACAACGTCCTCTACACCTACCTGGAGCCCGCGCCCGGCCTGCGCCTGAACCGCACGGCCCGCAGCGTGGGCGCGGCGGACCTGGTGGGCTACGAACTGGTGCTGAACACGGGCGAGTTGCCCGTGGGGCCCTACGACCGTACGGTGACCCTGCGTACCGGCGACCCGAACCGGCCCACGGTCTCCGTGCGCCTGGTGGGGACCATCGCCGCGCCCACGGGGGACACGGCCGGCCAGAACGACCTGCGCCCGCTGGACGTGGCGGTGACGGTGCAGGGGCCCAGGAACCAGGGCGAGTGGGTGGAGTTCACCCACGACCTGGGCCCCGACCCGCAGAGCCTGCACCCGGTGAAGGTGTACAGCCAGGACTACGGCACGCTGCACGGCGTGGGCAAGTACGCCACGGACTTCAGCGCGGGCACCGCCTCCTACGACATGTTCGGCGACGGGCGGGATGGCGTCATGCCCTCCAGCGGCAACCTGGACAACGACAACGGCGCCGGCATCGCCATCGTCAACAGCGGCGCGGCTGGCGCGACAAGCATCAACGTGACTGACGCCTACGCTGGCTGGCGCATCAACCCTGGCGATGTGGTGCTCATCCACCAGACCCAGGGGACGAATGCCGGCTGTTGGGAGTTGAACAAGGCGGTGTCGGATTATGCAGGTGGCACGGCGACGATTCAGCTAGCCAAGGCACTGCAGTGCAACTATACCAGCGGCGGGAACAACCATGCCCAGGTGTTGCGCGTGCCACAGTACTCGACATGCAATGTGACTGGAACGGTCACACCCTTGTTAGGGTGGGACGGCATAAAGGGCGGTCTGTTCGCAGTATTATGTAACAGTCCGATGACAATTGTCGGTGCTATCCAAGCAACAGGTAATAATGGTTCATTCATCGGCGGCGGTAGCTATCCATCACCCCACAAATATGCTGCCGGCGGTATTGGGGCAGGTTTTCGTGGTGGGCAAGGGGACTCCACAACATGTTGCTTCGTGGTCGCTCAAGGACAACAAGGGGAAGGTAACGCAGGACTAGGAGTTGGATCAAGACTAGCTAATGGGATCGGAGGAGGGGGAGCATACAAGACCGATGCTGCATTTGCAGGTGGTGGCGGCGGTGGGAATGCTGCCAGTGGCAGCGGTGGAGGAGCCAGTTCTGTGGCAGGTTCCGTAGAAGCTGGCCTAGGCGGCACTGGATTCAGTTCTGCGTCCCCCCAACCGTTGATATTTGGCGGCGGCGGCGGCGGCGGAGTCAAGGACGGAAATTCCGCGGGTGGTGGTGGTGCTGGCGGCGGCATCGTATTCCTTTCAGTTGCTCAACTGGTTGTAAATGGAACGATCAGCGTTAATGGTGGGGCAGGCGGTGCTATCGAAGTCTTCGATGGCGGCGGGGGTGGTGGCGCCGGCGGTTCAATAATCATTCGAGCTGGCATATTGTCCCTCGGTGCTGGTCGTGTTACTGCAGTTGGAGGTGCGGGAGGCAAGTCCGCAGGTTCAGGCAGTGTAGGGCGTATATACATCGAGTATTGTGAACCCCTTTCTGGTTCCACTAACCCCGCCGCAAGCACCCAGAAACTAAACTGCTACATCGCCGAGCAGGTGGAATCCGTGCCCTACACCCAGGGCCGTCTCAACCTGCCGGAGAACATCCCCGACGGCGAGAGCCGCGCCTACCAGGTCCAGTACGGCCGCCGGTTGGACTTCGCCGACGCCGGCGAGCAGGCCACCACCCTGCGCCTGCCCTCGGCCATGCTCAGCGCGGCGACCCTGGACGTGCTGGTCAGCCAGGTGGGCAGCGGCGATGTCACCGTGCGGGTGGACGTGGGCAACGACGGCTCCTGGGACTGGGAGACCACCCAGAACGTGGACAACGCGGCCACCCTCACCACCGCCGACCTGGCCGGGGCCTTCAACGCCTACTGGTCGGCCCAGGGCGCGCCCACCACAGGGACCCTGGACGTGCCCGTCAAGGTCTCCCTGAGCCAGGGCGGCCAGGTGCTCCTCACCAACCTGCGGGTGGACACCGCGGGCAGCAAACTGCGCACCGTGCGCCTGCCCGGCGGCGCCACCTACACCACCTCCAACCTGGACTTCACCGTGGAGGGCAGCGGCTCCGGCCCCCTGGCCGTCTCCCTGGACGTGGGCGACGACGGCACGGTGGACTGGTCCACCAGCACCACGGCCGGCCTGCCCCACCGTTTGCTCAGCGGCAACCTGGCCGGGGCGGTCAACGCCTCCCTGAGCGGCAAGGGCGGCGAGGTGGACGTGCCCATCCGCATCTTCGTCGCGCCGGACCATCCAGTGCGCCTGGAGGAGTTCCGGGCCACGGCCAACCCGGCCACAGACCTGGTGGCCGGCAGCGTCAGTGTGGCGGCGGCGGACATCCAGGCGGCTGCCTGGCGAGAAGGGGACGTGGTCCCGGTGCAGGCAGTGGTCCAGAACAGCGGCAGCCGGTACAGCGGGCCGGTGACGGTGGCCTTCTTCGCCACGGCCGAGGGCTGGGGCGACTGGTATATCGGCAGCGACTTTGTGGCCAACATTCCGGCCGGAGGGCAGGTAACAGTGGGCACGGACTGGGACACCACCGGCTTCAGCGGCGACGTGCCGGTGAAGGCCGTAGTCAACCCCTACGGGCGGGTAGCCGAGACGGACACCACCGACAACGTGGCCCAGACCTCAGCCCAGGTGGAGCCCGTGGCCACGCCCACGCCAACCCCCACGCCGGTGCCACCCACACCGACGCCGACACCAGTACCACCTACGCCAACCCCGACGCCGGTGCCGCCCACGCCCACAGCAACGCCGCAACCTGGCAACCCACCGGGCGCCACGTCGCCGACGTCCACGCCAACCCCGACGCCACAGCCTACGACGTCCGGCAGCCCACCGGTGGCTACCGGCACTGCAACGCCGACGCCTGCCCACCAGCTTTACCTGCCTTCGGTTCGGCGCTAAACCCTCCAACACATTAATCGGCGCCATCGAGGTACGCAAGGGCTATAGCCGTAGGTCACGCATCCTTGCGTGACATGGGTGCAAATACCCTCGGCATCCATGTCCGGCCGGGAGGCCGGACCTACGGCGCGGTATCCCATCGTAGGTCACGCAGGGATAGGTGATAGGGCTGCAGACACCCCCGGCACTGGGTAGGGTGACTGGTCTAGGTTGGCTGGCTTACAGACGAACCTCTCCCCTCTTCTGATACAATGGCCTTGCCTTTCTTGCCGGGCCTGCCACGTCCCCCTGGCGTTGAGAGCCTGCCCAACGACAGGCCAGCCGCCGGCCCTGCGACCCACAACCGAATCCAGCCCGATCCAGGAGAAGCTGCCCATGCCGCCACGCCCATGGAAGACCCTGTCCAGCCGCCCTGTGTATGAAAACCCGTGGATGTGCCTCCGGGAGGACATTGCCGAGTTGCCCGATGGCCGAACCACCCTGTACGGCGTGGTGGATTTTGGCGAGTGCGTGGGCGTTTTGCCTTTTGTGGACCCGGATCATGTGATGCTGCTGCGGCAGTATCGCTATGTCTTCGGGGAGAACCACCGCTGGGAGATGCCCACAGGCGGAATCAAGGCAGGAGAGACGGCCGAGGACGCCGCCCGCCGGGAGCTGCAGGAGGAAATCGGCTATACCGCTGGCCGCCTGGAATGGGTCAGCACCTACTATACGTCCAAAAGCATCTGCCACGAGATCGCCCACCTCTACCTGGGCTACGATCTCCGCCAGTCCAGCCTGCCCCCGGATGAGACTGAATTCTTCGAAGTGGCCGTCTTCCCCTTCGAAGAAGTATTGGAGATGGTCCGGCGTAGTGAGATCCGGGACAGTATGACCGTCATCGCAGTGCTTCATGCGGCCCTCTCCCGCCAGGGCTGAAAGGAGTGACCATCCATTGACCGCCCTTTCCACGCCGTCTGCGGACCCTGCCAGCTGGGAACGCCGTCTGCGCACCCTCACCGTGATCATCGGCCGCCTGGGGCTGGCGTACCTCTTCTTCACCCAGCTCTTCTGGAAGCTGCCGCCCACCTTTGGCTGTACCAACGACTTCGCCTTTCCGGTGCCGGCCGCCCAGAACTACTGGGAAGGAAACGGCAGCGGCGGCCTCTGTTTCTGGCTGGGCATGGAGTCTATCTACGCTGACCAGCCCCGCCAGGTGTTGGTCGCCGATATGCGCCCGGCGGGCCTGCCCCGTATCGGCATCACCATCACGCCCCTGGCCCGCTTGAACGCCCTGCTCATCGACAACGTCATCCGGCCGGGCATCGCGGTCTTTGGCTGGCTGATCTGGCTGGCGGAGTTCTGGATCGTCCTCTCCATGGCCCTGGGGTTCCTGACGCGGCTGGGCGCCCTGGTGGCCATCGGCGTATCCCTGCAGCTCTACGTTGGCCTGGCCAACATCCCCCGGCCCTACGAGTGGGAATGGTCCTACGGCACCATGGTCCTGCTGGCGGTGGTCCTGCTGGGGGCCGGGGCGGGGCGCCACTTCGGGGTGGATGCTGCCCTGCGCCGCCGATTCTCAGGGCGCAGCGGACCCGTGGCGCGGCTGGTCCAACTGTTGACCTGAGGGACCGGGCCCATGCGCTTCCTCAGTGTGGTGGCCAAGCGGCCGGCGCCCGGCCAGACCAAGACCCGGCTCTGCCCCCCCCTGGATGGCACGGCCGCGGCGACGTTGTATGCCTGTTTCCTGCAGGATACCCTCTCCCTCATGCGCCAGGTTCCCGATGTCTGCCGGACGCTGGCCTATGCGCCGCCGGAGGAGCTGGCCTATTTCCGGGCGCTGGCGCCTGATTTCGCCCTGGTGCCCCAACAGGGTGCGGACCTGGGTGAACGGCTGGACAACCTCCTCACCGGGTTGCTGCAGGAAACCGGGACGCCTGGCCCCAGCCAGGCCGTGGTCATGGACAGCGACAGCCCTACCCTGCCGCCAGCCTATCTGGCGGACGCCTTCCAGGCGCTGGATCAGGGCGCCGATGTGGTCCTGGGGCCGTGCGACGATGGCGGCTACTACCTCATCGGCCTGACCCGGCCCCAACCCCGGCTGTTGCGGGAGGTGACCATGAGCACCGACCATGTGCTCCAGGATACCCTGGCCATTGCCCGGGAGCTGAGGCTCGCAGTGGCGCTCCTGCCCACCTGGTATGATGTGGACACCGCGGCCGAGCTGGAACGCCTGGAACAGGAGCTGGCCACCCTGCCGGCCACCGTGGCTCCGGCTACCCGTGGCTGGTTCGCCGCAAGGGGATTGGGGGCGTAGGGGATTGGGAGGGCAGGGCACTGTGCCCATCACCCAATCCCCCAGTCACCTTGTCACAGAAATCAACCCTTTATGCGACCCATGCTGCCTACGGATGTGGCCCTGATCATTCCAGCGTTGAACGAAGCGGCCTGTATCGGTCCCCTCCTGGCGGAGTTGCCACCGGGGGAGGCGGCCGAGGTGGTGGTGGTGGACAACGGCTCCACCGATGACACCGCCGGAGAGGCCAGGCGGGCCGGCGCGCGGGTGGTTCAGGAGCCCCGTCGCGGGTACGGCTACGCCTGCGCGGCGGGGGTGGCCGCGACGTCGGCGCCCCTGGTGGCCTTCATGGACGGGGATGGCAGCTTCCTGCCTGCGGAGTTACCCCGGCTGGTGGCCCCCCTGCGCCAGGGCCAGGCCGACCTGGTGGTGGGCTCCCGGATGCTAGGCGGCATGGCGCCGGGGTCCATGCCCCTCCACCAGCGCCTGGGCAACCAGTTCATCGCGTCCATCCTGCGGCGGCGCTACGGCCTGCCCATCACCGACCTGGGGCCGTTTCGGGCGATTCGGCGCCAGCTCCTGGAGCACCTGGACATGCAAGAACGCACCTACGGCTGGCCGGTGGAGATGTTGATCAAGGCCGCCCAATGTCAGGCCCGGGTGATGGAGCTGCCGGTGACCTATCGTCCACGGCTGGGCGGCCATTCCAAGGTGGGAGGCCATCCCATCGGCACCGTCCGGGCCACCTATCGCATCTTCCAGGTGCTGGCCCGCTACAGCCAATGACACTATCGACCATGTCACGAGAGAACCCCTGGTCCAACCCAGATCGTCTGCCAGCCGAGGAAGCCCAGGATCTGGCTCGCTTCATCGACCAGCGGGCTGCCCGGCCCGACCAGCGACAGGCCCACGACGCGCTGTTGGCTGCCCTGGCCCCCCAGGCCGGCGAACGTCTGCTGGATCTGGGCTGTGGCAGCGGTGTGTTGACCCGCAGGCTGGCCGCCCAGGTGGGCCCCAGCGGTGAAGTGGTGGGGGTGGACATCAGCCGGGCCATGCTGGACTATGCCCGGCAGCAGACAGCGGCGGACCAGGTCTCCCCGGCGCCACGCTACGAACAGGCCGACGCAACCTCCCTGCCCTTCCCGGATGGCTATTTCCACGGCGCCCTCATGGCCCGCACCCTGATGCACGTGCCCGAGCCCCAGGCCGTGCTGGCGAAGCTGCGCCGGGTGGTGATCCCCGGAGGACGTCTGGCCATCCTGGAGGCGGATTGGGGCACGGTGGCCGTGGACCACAGCCAGCGGGAGTTGACCCGCCGGATTCTTGCCTGGCGCACCGACCACGTGGACGGCAACAACTGGATGGGCCGCCAGCTGGTGCGCCGCTGTCTGGAGGCCGGCTGGCAGGTGCGTACGGTCCAGGGCCTGGTCTCCATTGGCCGAAACGAGGAGACCACCCACTTCGGCAGCCTGCGACGCTGTGCGGCTTTGGCCCTGGAACAGGGCGTCATCACCCAGGCGGAGCACGATGCCTGGGTCGCTGAGCTGGATGAGCGCCTGGCGGCCGGGCTTTTCTTTGCCAGCATCAACGAGTATATTGTGGTGGTAACGGCATAGGGAACGACAGGAGGAAACCATGTCCTATTCGGTCGGCATTGGCCTGACCAATGCCTGCAACCTGGCCTGTGCCCACTGCTATCGCCCCACTGAGCGCATCGACTACGTGCCCCTGGAGCAGATCCAGGCCATCTGTGAGTCGTTGCCAGTGGGCAGCATGGGCATGGGCACCGGCGAAAACATCCTGCACCCCCAGTTTGAGGCCATCGTGCGCTACCTCCACGGCCGGGGCGTGAAGCTGAGCATCGCCTCCAACGGCCACAGCATCATGACCATGAGCGATGAGCTGCTGGCCATGTTCAATGACCTGGAGCTTTCCATCGACTACCCCACGGCCGAGCAGCAGGACGCGCTGCGGGGACCCGGCAACTGGGATCTGGTCCACCGGGCGATTGAGCGTTGCCACGCGGCCGGCAAATCGGTCTCCATCCTGGCCACCCTCATGTGCACCAACTACCACCTGATGGACCGGATGGTGGAGCTGGCCCGCTCCCTGGGCGCGCACCTGCGGGTCAACGTCTACCAGGCGGTGCGCACCGACGCTTTCCGCCTCACCTATGAGCAGTTCTGGGAGGCCTACCAGCGCCTCTTCTCGGCCGGTAAGGTGGTGAGCTGTAGCGAGCCCATCGTGCGCGCAGCCATGGGCCTGCCCGACGTAGCTTCGCCCTGCGGCCACAACAGCATTCGCTTCGACATGCGGGGGCGGATCATCCCCTGCGTCTACTGGCCCGTGGTGGAGCACGAACCCTACACCATCGCCGATCTCCCCGGCCGGGGCGAGTCGGTGCTGGAACACCCCTTCTTTGCCGATGCCCGCACCATCCCATCCACCGCGGCCGCTTGCCCCTGCCAGGGGGGCTGCGCCAGCCGCCGCGCCATCAACGGCCGTCTGGACGACCACGACGAATACTGCCCCTGGGCCCGGGGCGAAACCATCGACCTGGCCTGGGAGGCCGCCCCCGCGGTGGACCTGGTGCGCAGCCGCAATGTCTGTACGACGATCGTCGCGTGATAGATATGGTAGACGGTAGTCAGTAGTCGGGCGTCTACTGTCTACCTCAAACATTACCATCGCAAAAGGAGAAGAACATGACGGCACCGTATCGTCGATATCGTCGATTCTGGCTTTGGATGGCCCTGTGGTTGGCTGTAGCTCTGGGGCTGACCGCCTGTGTGGCACCGGTTCAGCCTGGGGCGACAAACGGCGCCATGCAGACGGTAGAGCGGCCCCTGGTGATCTCCGCCATCCCTGACCAGGATCCGGAGAAGCTCCAGCGCCTCTATGGCCTGGTGGCCGACTACCTGGCCCAGGAGCTGGGCATCCCGGTGGAATACAAGCCGGTGACCGACTACGCCGCTTCGGTGACGGGCTTCAAGGTGGGCGACCTGGATCTGGTCTGGTACGGCGGCCTGACGGGTGTGCAGGCCCGGCTGCAGGTGCCTGGCGCCCATGCCATCGCCCAGCGGGACATCGACGAAAAGTTTGTGAGCGTCTTCATCGCCAACACGGCCAGCGGCATTACCAGCCTGGAGGATCTTCCGGGCCACACTTTCACCTTTGGCAGCGAATCCTCCACCTCGGGCCGGCTCATGCCCCAGTACTTCCTCCAGCAGCATGGCATCCAGCTCAGCGATTTCAAGGGGCAGCCGGGCTTCTCAGGCTCCCACGACAAGACCATCGAGCTGGTCACCGCTGGCGCCTACGATGCTGGTGCCCTCAATGCCCAGGTCTGGAACAGCCGGCTGGCGGAGGGGCGGGTGGACACGGAGCGGGTGCAGGTCTTCTACACCACGCCGGAATATTACGACTACCACTGGGTGCTCCACCCCAGCGTGGTGGAACGCTACGGCGAGGAAATCGTCACCCGCATCCAGGAGGCCCTCTTCAAGTTGGACCCGGCCAACCCTGAGCACAAGGAGATCCTGGACCTGTTTGGCGCCCAGAAATTCATCCCCACCCAGGATGAAAACTACGCGGCCATCGAGGCGGTGGCCCGTGAAATCGGCCTGATCGTCGAGCCGTAGGCGGCCTCCCCCGAGCTGACGCCATGGAACCCATCTTCGTGCTCGACAATGTGACGGTCCGCTTCGGCAACCTGGCCGCGCTGGAGCAGGTCAACCTCACCATCCAGCGGGGGGAGCGGGTGGCCCTCATCGGCCCCAGCGGCGCCGGCAAGAGCACCCTCCTGAGCCTGCTCAATGGGACCCAGCGGCCCACCCAAGGGGAAGTGCGGGTCCTGGGGCGGCCCCTGGCCCGCCTCTCCCCCCGAGAGCGTCAAGCCATCCAGCGGCGCATCGGCACCGTCTACCAGCAGTTTCACCTGGTGGAAAATTTGCGGGTGATCCACAACGTCAACGCCGGCCGTCTGGGCTCCTGGCCCCTGTGGAAATCCCTGATCTCCCTGGCCTGGCCTTTGGGGGTGGACCAGGCGGCCGCGGCGCTGGCACAGGTGGGCATCCCCGAGAAGCTCTTCGCCCGCACCAGCGACCTGTCGGGCGGCCAGCAGCAGCGGGTGGCCCTGGCCCGGGTGCTGGTCCAGAACCCGGATGCCATCCTGGCCGACGAGCCCATCTCCAACCTGGATCCGGAGCGAGGGCGGGAAATCATGGACCTGCTGGTGCACATCAGCGAGACGACCGGCAAGACCCTGGTGGTGAGCCTGCACGCCATCGAGTTCACCCAGAGCCACTTCCACCGCATTGTCGGCCTGCGCCAGGGGCGGGTCCAGTTTGACTGCCCGGCCGGCGCCGTGGATGGCACCTTGCTGGCCGGGCTCTATCAGTTGTAATATCAGGAATTCTCTCCTGCGTTTCTCTGCATCTTTGCGCCCTTGCGCCTTTGCGTTAAAAAATACCCTTTCTGTGAAATCTGTGGTTTCCGCAGTGGACTCCAAGTCATGACACGAGGCAGCACCGTGACGGAACTGAGCCTCTCCCGCCCATCTGCCCGGCCCATCCGGCGGCCGTCCCCCTGGAATGGCCGCAACGGGGTGCTGGCTGTGGCCCTGCTACTGGTGGGCTGGTCCCTGGTGCGGGCCGGGCTGCTGGAGGGCGAACTGGTCAACGCGGGGGGGTGGGTCCTGGCCCTGCGCTTTGGCCGGGCCGCCCTGCAGCCGGATTTGACCCCGGACCTGCTCAGCCTGACATTGCATTCCACCCTGATCACCCTGGCCTACGCCGTCTGTGGTACGGCCTTGAGCCTGGCCATCGGCGTGGTAGGCGGCATCCTCTCGTCGGAAGTCTGGTGGCAGACGGTGCGGGCCTCTCAAGGAGAAGGGGGCCTGGTGGCCGGCGGCGCGCCCTGGCTGGTGGTCCGCTCCCTCCTGTCGGTGCCCAGGGCCATCCACGAAGCCATCTGGGGACTCATCTTCATCAACATCTTCGGCCTGGACCCGGTGAGCGGCATCCTGGCCCTGGGCATCCCCTTCGGCGCCATCACCGCCAAGGTCTTCAGCGAGATCCTGGACGAGACGCCCCGGGGGGCCCTCCAGGCGCTGCGGGCCGGTGGTGCACCGCCCCTGGCGGCTTTTTTCTACAGCCTGATCCCCCAGGCCTTCGCGGACCTGCTCAGCTACACCTTCTACCGTTTCGAGTGCGCCATTCGTTCGGCCACCATTCTGGGCCTCATCGGCGCGGGCGGCCTGGGCTACCAGATCTTGCTGAGCCTCCAGTCCCTGCGCTACGAGCAGATGTGGACCTTCCTCTACGCCCTGATCCTGCTCTGTGGACTGACCGACCTGTGGAGCGCCCGCCTGCGCTGGCGCCTGAGCCTCTCCCGGCCCCTGGCCGTCTGCAAGGTCACTGATGGGGAGGCCACAGCCGGCCCTAACGACCGGCTCTTCCGCTCCTCCCTGTGGCTGGCCTTGGGGCTGACCCTCTTTTCCTTTTGGTTTATCGGCGCCCGCTGGGAGCTGCTGTGGGCACCCCGTAGCGGCCAGTTGTTTCGGGAGATGGTGGCCACCATGTTTCCGCCCCGGCTGGAGCTGGCCTTCTGGCGGGAGCTCACCGTTTCGGCGGTGGATACCCTGGCCATGTCCATTCTGGCCAGTGCTGTGGCCGGGGTGGGGGGGATGCTGTTGGCATTTCCAGCGGCGGGTGCCGCCTGGTTGGGGGGCGGGGCGGAAGACGCCGTCGGCTGGATGGTTCGGCCTGTTGCCTGGTTCACCCGGGGCCTTCTCCTGTTGACCCGCTCCATCGCGGAGCCCATCTGGGCGCTGCTGGCCATGTTCGTCCTTTTCCCCGGCCTGTTGCCTGGGGCGGTGGGCCTGGGCTTGTACAACCTGGGCATCCTGGGGCGGCTCAACGCGGAGGTGGTGGAGAACCTGGATGAGCGTCCTACCCGGGCCATCCAGGCCCAGGGGGCCAGCCGGCTGCAGGCCTTTCTCTACGCGGTCTGGCCCCGGGCCCTGCCCCGTTTTGTGGGGTATGCCCTGTACCGTTGGGAAGTCTGCATCCGGGCTACGGTGGTGGTGGGTCTGGTGGGTGCAGGGGGGCTGGGGCGGCTGCTCCAGGAACAGCTGGTCCGCTTCGACTATCACAGCGTCAGCGCGACCTTGTTGGTCTTTTTCCTGTTGACCGGGCTGGTGGACCTGGGGAGCGCGTGGGCCCGGCGACTGCTGCGTTGAACAGGGCGGATGTCGGTTTTCGTAGGGGCGGGCCCCCGTGCCCGCCCGATGGCGCCGGACCCAGGTGGGTAAAGGGCCGGCGACGGATGCGCAGGCCGGGATGTGGGGGCGAAACATGTTTCGCCCCGATTGAACCCTGATAGGTGAAGGGATGGCGACGGATGCGCAGCTTCGAGCTGCGCCTACGACAGGGGGGACCGGTGTCCCGCAGGTGCGGTCTCTGGCCGCACGGTGGCCCTCGATTTGAGGGGACGTGGGTGTCCTGTAGGGGCGGGCCCCGTGCCCGCCCGATGGCGCCGGACCCAGGTGGGTAAAGGGCCGGCGACGGATGCGCAGGCCGGGATGTGGGGGCGAAACATGTTTCGCCCCGATTGACCCCCGATAGGTGAAGGGACGGCACCGGTTTTCGGTAAGCGCCGGCCGCGATTGGAAAGGAGCGCACCATGGTACAAATTCATTTGGAGGACCGGGAGACCCAGGTAGCCCGCTTGCCCACCCAGCTCTACATCGAGGTCACCAACCACTGCAACTCCCTGTGCGTCTCCTGTCCGCTGACCTATGACCACTTCTTGCCCTTCGAGCCCAAACATCATCTTTCTTGGGAAAATTTCTGCCGGATCGTGGATCAGCTCCCCGAGATCCACCGGGCGGTGCTCCATGGCATCGGCGAGCCCCTGCTCAACCGCAACCTGCCCCGCTTTGTGGCCCACCTGAAGGAGCGGGGCGCCCACGTCCTCTTCAACACCAACGGCGTCCTGCTGGACCAGGCGCGGGGGGATGCCCTGGTGGAGGCCGGCCTGGACGAGCTCCGGATCTCCCTGGACGCGGTGACGCCGGAACTCTACGCCCGGCTGCGGGGGATCGACGCCCTGCCCCGCATCGTGGAGAACCTGCGGGCCTTTGTGCGACGCCATGGGGGGCGGGAGCGCCCCCGGGTCTCCCTCTGGTTTGTGGGCATGCAGGAAAACCTGCACCAATTGCCGGACTTTGTGCGGCTGGGCGCGGCGCTGGGGGTGCCCGAAGTCTACCTCCAGCGGTTGGTCTACTTCGGCGACGGCCACCGCATCGCCGAGGACGCCACCATGGTCCCGGAGCAATCCCTCTTTGGCACCCTGGAAGAGCAGCAGGCGGCCCTCATTCTGGAATGTGAAGCCCTGGCCGACCAACTGGGGCTGACCTTCCGGGCCTCCGGTGCCACCACGCCCCATGAGAGTGTGGCGGTCCGGGGCGATTCCCCCTGGCAAGGATGCCTGCGGCCGTGGACCCTGATGTACATCACGGCCAATGGCAACGCCCTGCCCTGCTGCATCGCCCCCTTCGCCACGCCCAACTACCCGGATATCGTCCTGGGCAACGTCTTCCAACAGCCCCTGGCCGAGGTCTGGAACAGCCCGCGCTACCAGGCCCTGCGGGAAGCCGTCCTCAGCACCGACCCGGCTCCCTGGCCCTGCCAACATTGCGGCGTGAAGTGGAGTCTATGACCCGTTGCTTCCGCCTCCTTAACCGCCTCGTTTTCTTCCCCCAGCTCCGGCCTTCCCCGGGCGTCCTTGCCCTGCTGGGGGCGTTGACCCTGCCGGGCTATGCCTGGATCGCGTGGCGTTACCCCCTGTGGGATTCCTTCCAATGGCCCCGGGGCGGCTGGTTCCCTCCGGAACGGGCCGAATGGGGGCCGTTGCCCGTGCACCTGGCCGTCTACCTGGCCCTGACCCTGCTCTGGATGGGCGGCCTGCACGTGGCCCTGGCCCTGGGCAGACGTGGGGAGCGCCTGGCCCGGGGGCTGGTGGTGGGGATCTGGCTGACCGCGTCCCTGCTCCTGCTGGCCGCCACGCCCGCGGGCGACTCCCACGACGTCTACGACTACCTGTATCGGGGGCGGCTGCTGGTGGAGCAGGGGGTGAGCCCCCTGGCCGTGGCGCCCCAGGAGACGGTGCGGCAGGCCTTCTACCGTTACACCGCCTGGAAGCGCCATGTGGATACCTACGGCCCGGTGTGGGAATATGCCAGCGGCGGCGTCTCTTGGCTGGTTCAGCAGGGCCTGCGCTGGCGGGGGGCCTGGGCACCCACCGCGCCCACCTGTCCCCTCTCGGAGCGCTCCTGCGTCATGCTGGCTGCCTATGTCACCGGCTACCGGCTGCTGTCCATCCTGCTGGCCGGCGTGACGGGCTTCTTCATCTACCGGCTGGTGTCGCGGGAGGAGCCGGCCCACAGCCTGGCCGCGCTGGTCTACTGGCTCTGGAACCCGGTGGTGATCCTGGCCACGGCCCTGGGCGCGCACAACGACGCCCTGATGCTGGTCTGGCTGGTGGGGGGGCTCCTCTGCCTGCAGGCGCGGCGGCCGACGCTGGCCTGGCTGGCCCTGCTGCTGGCCGCCCACGTGAAGCTGACGGCCCTGATCTGGGCTCCCCTCTGGGGGCTGTGGCTCTGGCGGCAGCAGGGGCTGGGCCGGGCTGTGGGGAGCGGCGTGGTAGCCCTGGCTGTGGGCTTGCCTGTCTCCTGGCTGCTCTACCGGCCCCTGGGGGGATGGGAAACCCTGCCCCGCATGCTCCAGGAGCGCATGTTGTTCGTGGCCAATTCCCCGTGGCAGCTGGCCTACCACCTCCTGCGTGAGCAGGGCTGGCCCCTGGATGTAGCCCGCTTCTACACCATCCGCGTGCCTACCTATTTGTTCGTCCTGCTGGCCGTGGCCGCGTCCGCCTGGCTGGCCTGGCGCGGCGCGTCTGACTCACCCGGACGGCAGCTCTGGCGGGGGATGCTCCTGGTGGCGTTGCTCTACCTGGCGGTGGGGAGTTTCTGGTTTCAGCACTGGTACGTGCTCTGGGCGGCGGCGCCGGCGGCGCTGCTGCCCCACGGGCTGATGGCCCGCCGGGTGTTGCCCTGGCTGGGGTGGGGCGCACTGGCCAGCAACGTGGTCTACGATGTGTTGACCCGCCAGCCGGAGCCGGTGGTCTCGCGGACGGCACTCTACGCGGGGATGGTGGCCATCATCTGGGGGCCGGCCCTGTTGGCCTGCGCTGGGTTGGCCTGGCGCAGGCTACGGCTGAGACGCCTCCAGGGGGTGGAGGCGTCTTCCTGGCCATCCCCGGCCCGGTGAGGTCAGGCCGGGGCTGTGGGGAGGATGTCACGCGTAGGCGTGGCTGCGCAGGGCCCAGTTCACTTCTTCCAACGTGGGCTCGACCAGGACATTGCCGTCTATGTACAGCACCGGGTTCACGTCCCGGCCGGTCCACCAGCGAACTTGAGCCCGGGCCTGGGGATCCCGGTCCATGTCTCGGTAGACATAGGGGACGCCCAGGCGGTCCAGGTAGCGCCGCAGCATCTGGGTGTGGGCGCACCAGCGCCTGCCGAAGAGCTGGATGTTGGGTGCATAGCCGAGCATCCCGATCATGCGACCACCTCCTTCACAGGCGAATGGGCCTCCTCTGCGGTGGCCGGTTCGGCCGTGCCCTGGTTCACCCGGTCCAGCGCCTCGAACAGCTCGTAGATGTCCGGGATGTGGTGGAGCTGGGGCGAGACGTGGGCGTAGCGAATGATGCCCTCGCCGTCCACGATGTACAGCGCCCGCTCGGAGAAGCCGTCCTGCTCCCGGTAGACGTTGTAGCGGCGGGCCACCGCGCCCTTGGGTTCAAAGTCGGAGAGCAGCGGGAACTCCAGGCCCCGCAACAGGGCCCAGGCGCCGTGGCTGTAGATGGAGTCCACCGAAATCCCCAGCAGCACCGCGCCCCGCTTGCGGAATTCGTCCAGCTCCATCTGGTACAGGGAAAGCTGGTCGCTGCAGGCCGGGCTCCAGTCCAGCGGGTAGAAGACCAAGACCACGGGCTTGCCCCGGAAGTCGGACAGGCGCACCGGGCGACCGTTGGCATCCGGCAGCTCGAAGTCCGGCGCGGGGGTACCCACCGGCAGGCCGCTGTTCTGGGCCGGGCCTTCCATGGCCGGCGCGTGCTTGTGATAGCTCATCAGTTGTTCCAGCTTGCGGAAGGCCTGTTCATTTTCCGCCTGCGCGCCGCCGGGCAGGTTGCCCACCCGCCAGGTTTCCTGGATCATGGCGTGGAGCAGGGCCAGGGCGTCCTTCACCGGCCCGGCCGGCACCTGGGATTCCAGCTGAGAGAAGGATTCCTGCAGCTCCTGCAAACGCTGATGGCGAAGGTTGGCCATGAGCATAGGTCTCCTCCTTTCTGTGTTCTGGCATCCACCGATTGCATCGATGACTTCGCTATGGTTCCTTTATGGGGATCTATCGCGCAGAAACGTTATAGGGAAGTTAGTGCGCCCGGGCTGAATGTTAGCCTTCCATTGGAGGTATGCAAGCGTTTTGTCTGCACCGTGGGACGGAGATGGAGGGGGCTAGCCCGATTTTTGCTCCATCAGCTTGACGAAGAGGGGGCTGGAGCCCAGCTGGATGCCGTCCACGGCCACTTCGATGGCATACTCGCCGGCTTCCTTGAACTCCAGGGTGTTGGCGTTGACGATCATATTCACCGCGCCGCTCATGCCGCCGCCCAGCTTGATGACCACATGGCCGGCCACATTCAGAATGGGCCGGCCATCCGCGTCGATGACCATGATGCGCACCGTGTGGTCTCCCTCCTCGATGCGGGAAACCCGGAAGCGCATGACGATGGCGCAGTGAGGATAGCGAAAGGGCAGGGCGGGCACCAGCAAGGAGTCGGTCGCCCCCAGGATGTTCAGGCGCCCGCCGTATTCCGTCGCCGCATCGCAAAAGGTCAGGATCTCCAGTTGCATGGTCGCGCTCCCCCCTGTGCCGGGGCCGCTGCTGGATGGTGAATGGGCCGGGCGCCGGCGCCGTCAGGGCGTGGTCTGGGCGGCATCGGCCGTGCCTGTCTCGATGGTGGGGACAATGCCAGGGCCGGGCAGAACCAGGGTGGGGATGGTACCTTCCGGCGTGAAGATGATCTTGTCGCTGGGCTGGAGCGCGCTGGCGTTGGCCTGGACCATCATGAGCTGGAGATAGCCGGGGTTGGCCGCGTAGAGTTCGGCCAGGGCCAGTTGCACCGCGATCTCCGCCTTGGCCTTTTCCGTGGCCGCGCGGGCCCGGGCGCTCTGGATCTCCAGATCCAGCTGGGCCGCCAGCAGCTCGTTTTCCTTCTCTGCCTGGATGATGGCCCGCTCTGCCTCCACCCGGGCCAGCTCGTTGGCCCGTTCTGCCTCGATGACGGCCCGCTGGGCCGCGATCTTCTGTTGCTCCAGCTCGGCCAGGGTCTTCTGCTGGCGGGCTTCCTCCTGGATGCGGCTCTGCTGGATGCGGATTTCGCCCTCCTGCCGGGCCTGCTCGGCGGCCGCCTCTGCCTCGGCCTTGAGCTTGTCCTGGGCTGCCTTTTCCGTCTGGAGCCGACTCTGGACGATCTCGTCCAGCCGGGCCTGGACCTCCGGCGAGAGGATCACCTCGGGCACGGCCACGTTGTCCACCCGCAGGCCATAGTTCTGGGCCAGTTTGTTGAGCTCGTCGTCGATGCACTCCCGCAGCTCATCCCGTGCCGTGCCGATGACCGCGTCGTCGAAGTTGCGGTTGCCCACGCACACCTTCATGGCCTGCTTGGCCCGATCTTCGATGCGCACCCGGGCGGCATCGTCGCTCAGGTAGAGCTCGCTGTATTCGGCCCAGAGGGACTTGAGCAGGTCCTTCTCCTCCAGGCGAGGCCGGAAGACATCCCCGGTCACCATCAGGCCGATGCGCTGCTTGTCCCTGGTGATCAGCTCTTCGTCACCCACGCTGAAGGGAATGGCCTGGCTGGAGACCCGCTTCAGCTCCACGAAGAGGCCGAAATCGCTGTAGACGCCAGGGCCCACCACATCTTTGATGCGCCCGCTTACAAATTGGACGCCCACCTCTCGCTCGTCGACCCGTTCGAAGAAGTAAAAGAACTGGCTGGAGAAGCTGAAGATCAGGAGCAACACGATGATGGCCAGCAACGCCAGCACGATGGGGCGCATGGGGAGGGAGAGTCGGGTTGAATTGGACATGGCGTGCCTTTCTGCAATCTGGTTGTCGAGACCTGTTGGAAGCCCCGGCAGAGATTCGTCGCTGGTTTCCGCCAGGAGGGATGTCGTTGAATTGCGGCTGTGGGATTTCCGCCCGCCTGTCGTAGCCCTGGGGCGGAAGCGGGTTGTGGCAAGGTCGGCCCCTTTCCCACAGCAGCCACTGTTTCTGGCCGACCTATTGTACCCGGGAACCGCCAATGCCCCAAGATAGCTGCCGGTACAACGACATTGGCCATTTGGGCCTTTGTGCCGGGATGACTACAATGTCAGGGATGGTGGGCCGATGGGCCCACAGAAACCGCCCCATGGCATGGGAGGAGCAATGGCCATTGAACGCCTGCCCGGCCTGGTGGATGCCCACGTGCATCTGCGAGAGCCGGGCTACGAACATAAAGAGGATTTCTACACCGGCACTGCCGCTGCCCTGGCTGGCGGCGTTACCACCGTGCTGGATATGCCCAACACCAACCCGCCCACATCCACGCCGGAACGCCTGGCGGAAAAGGCCCGGCTGGCCCAGGCCAAAGCCGTCTGCGATGTGGGCCTTTTCGTGGGCGCCACCCGCACCGAGGGCGACGCCTACCTGCCGGCCGCCCACCGGGCCTGCGGCCTGAAGATCTATGTCAACGACACCTTCGGCAGCCTGCGCATCGACACCCTGGATCTGCTGCATCGCCTCTTCCGCACCTGGGCCGAACGGGCCGCCCAGATCGGCTACCGCTCGCCCGAGAATCCCCACGGACTTGGCCCCGTGGCCGTCCACGCGGAAGAGCTCATGGTGCCCGCCTGCCTGGCCCTGAGCCAGCTCTACGACGTCCCCCTGCACGTGGTCCACGTGAGTCGGCGCAGCGAAATCGAGACCATCCGCCGGGCCAAGGAGCGGGGCGTGCAGGTGACCTGCGAGGCCACGCCCCATCACCTCTTCCTCAGCATGGAAGATCTCCCCCGTCTGGGGTCGCTGGGGGACATGCGGCCCCGGCTGGCCACCCCCGACGACGTGGCCGCACTTTGGGAGCACCTGGCGGCCATCGACATCTTCGCCACCGACCACGCGCCCCACACCCTGGCCGAGAAGGGGCTCCAGGGCCAGCCGGTGGAATCCCCACCGCCCGGCGTGCCCGGGGTGGAGACCATGCTGCCCCTGCTCCTCACCGCGGTCCACGCTGGCCGCCTCACCCTGGAGGACGTGGTCCAGCGCTGTGTCACCGCACCCCGCCGCATCTACGGCCTGCCCGAACAGCCGGACACGGTGGTGGAAGTGGATGTGGATGCCCACTACACCCTGGAAAACCAGGCCATGCACACCCGGGTGGGCTGGACGCCCTTCGCCGGCATGCCCGTCTACGGGCGGGTGCAGCGGGTCATCTTGCGGGGCAGGACCGTCTACGAGGAGGGCCGGGTGCTGGCCGAGCCGGGCAGCGGCCGGGTCCTGTTTCAACCCACGTGACAGAGATGTTGGGGCGCCGACGGAACATGCAACCGTCGGCTTTTTTATGGAAACCAACGAACGCCCAGTCGGTTCTTGGCGGCGAGCCCCACTATGGGGCAAACCCGCAACGTGAAAGGATAGCAAAGGAACAGGCCAATGGTAGATTCAAATGCAAAAGTGACCTTAAAAGATGTGGGGCAACAGCCCGGCCATAACCGGGACAACGGCTTCTACGGCCAGGACATCATCAGCGTCAGCCAGTTCGACCGCACCCGCCTGGAGTACATCTTCAACGTGGCCCACGAAATGCGGGTGCTGGTGGAGCGCTTCGGCAGCGCCGACCTCCTCCAGGGCAAGATCCTGGCCAACCTCTTCTACGAGCCCAGCACCCGCACCAGCTCTAGCTTCATGGCGGCCATGCTGCGCCTGGGCGGCCAGGTGATCCCCATCAACAACGTCCAGTACAGCTCGGTGACCAAAGGCGAAAGCCTGCCGGACACGGTGCGCACCCTGGAATGCTACGCCGACGTCATCGTCCTGCGCCACCCGGAGGTGGGCTCCGCGGCCACCGCCGCCCGCTACGCCAGCAAGCCGGTAATCAACGCCGGCGACGGTGTGGGCGAGCACCCCACCCAGGCCCTGCTGGACCACTTCACCATCGTGGAGGAGCTGGGCGGCGTGGATGGCCTCAAGGTGGCCATGGTGGGCGATTTGAAGTACGGCCGCACGGTCCACAGCCTGACCAAGCTGCTCACCAACTACGACGTGGAGTTCGTCTTCGTCAGCCCGGACATCCTGCGCATGCCCGAGGACGTGCTGGACGTGGTGCGGGCCTCGGGCCACCGCTTCACCGTCACCGAGGATGTCCACGACGTCATCGGCGAGGTGGATGTCCTCTACGTCACCCGGGTCCAGAAGGAGCGCTTCAGCGACCTGGCCGAGTACGACCGGGTGAAGGACCAGTACGTGGTGGACCCCGAGCTGATGCAGCGGGCCAAGGAGCGCATGATCGTGATGCACCCCCTGCCCCGGGTCAACGAGATCAGCTACGCGGTGGACGACGACCCCCGGGCCGCCTACTTCCGCCAGATGCGCAACGGCATGTACATCCGCATGGCCCTGCTGGCCGCCGTCCTGGGGAGGGCGTGAGGCTGACCGTGAGAACCCTGCACCCGGGTCACCCTGGAGCCCTCTTCCTGGCTGCCTTGCTCTGCCTGGCCGCCCTCCTGGCCGCGGGGACGCCCGCGGCCAGGGGCCAGTCTGAAAACGGCGACGAGGAAGTGGTCTACATCGGCCAGGACGGCGTGATCCGGGTGTGGGACCCCACCCCGGTGAACGGTCGGGAAGTCCAGTGGGTCAGCCCCTCCGCCGGCTGGATCGATCTGGCCCTGGGCGATTTCAACGCCGACGGCGACTTTGAGATCGTGGCCATCGGCGCGGACGGCGCCACGGGCAAGCTGGCTGTCTTCGACCCGGTGGTGGTGGGGCCGGCCCCCAATCCCGACCAGGTCATCAACGGCATCCCCTGGGATACCCTCTACGCGGTCAACCTGCCGGGGATCCCCTCCCTGGTGGCCACCGGCGAGTTCGACACCGCCCGGCCCGGCCACGAGATCATCTACAAATACCTCCTCCCGGTTCAGGATCGGGTCAAGCCCGACGACCCCTTCCGCTTCGTGATCCTGCGGGCAGCCGCCGCCCAGCCCGACGGCCGCAGCTGGAACGTCCTGACCACCCAAGACACGGGCAATGATTGGACCCAGGTGGCCGCCGGCAACCTGGACGGCAGCGGCATCGACGAGATCGCCCTGGTGGATCGGGAGCGGGGGAACCTGAGCGTCTACCGGGTGACGGCCAACGGCTTTGAGCGCTTCTACCGCAACTCTGCCCAGGAGCGGCCCTGGCAGGCGGTGGCCTTCGGCCAGTTCCTGGCGGGCGGGCCGGCCGAGCTGCTGGCGGTCCGTTCGGCCGACTCTCCCCTGGCCAACCTGCTGGCCTTCCAGTACGTGGCCGACACCCTGGACGACTTCTACAGCCGCTTCTTCCTGCCGCCGCCCAAATTCGTCTTCCTGGCCGATGTGGACGGCGACGGGGACGACGAAGCAGCCATGCTGCGGGTGGTGCGGCCGGAGTTCGAGCCCCGGGCTCGCCTCTTTATCCGTTCCAACAACCGGGATGACTGGATGGAGGACACCCTGGACGCGGACAACGGCTACCGGGTGGGCGCGGGCGGCGATGTGGATGGCGACGGCCGGGACGAGTTGGTGATCATGCGGGACAATCGCCTCCGCCTCTACACCCAGCCGGAGATCGATGTGTCCCGGGTAGAGCGGGAGGTGGGCACCAACGAACACAGCATCCAGATCGCCAACCTGGATGCCAACGGTGTGGGCGACCGCCCCCGGCTGGGCGCCGCGCCCACCACCCTCTCGGTGGAGCTGGTGGCCAACGCCGAAAGCGATCCCTACGGCATCGCCGTTTCGGATGTGACCACCGGCTCGGCGGTGCCCATCTCGGCGCGGCTGGAGAGCTCCGTTGCGTGGATCAGCAGCCTCTCCCTCTCCAGGGACACCACCCCGACCACGGTGGAGGTGCGCTTCAACGCCCGGGACCTTCCCCTGGGCACCCACACCACCCGGCTCATCGTGGAGGCCGAGGAGGCCGGCGTGGACAATTCACCCCTCTTCGTGAATCTGACGCTCACCGTTCGCCCCGGCCTGATCCTGGATCCGGAAAGCCTCAATTTTCACTACGTCCCGTGCGGCCCGAATTTGCCTGCCCAGACCCAGGCCCTGCACGTGGGTGGTACGGCCGGCCTGAGCTACGCCGCCACCATCACCGACGAGGCCGCCTGGCTGGAGCTGGACCAGGCCAGCGGCACCACGCCGGGCACGGTTCTGGTCACGGTGAATCCCAATGACCGCCCCGCCGACTTCGTGAGCACCGGCGTGCGGGTGGTGGCCAGCACCGAACAGGGCGTGGTGGAACAGGTGGCCCGGGTCAACCTCCTCTGTGCGGCCAGCCAGATCTTCCTGCCAGTCATCGCCCGCTAAGCCTCGCGCCGGGCGCGACTCGTCGGGGCGAAACATATTTCGTCCCCAAGCCGTTGCCATTCCTCCACCCGCCTGGGTGTGGCACCATCGGGCGGGCACGGGGGCCCGCCCCTACGGGATACCCACGCCCCCTCAAATCGGGCGCCACCGTGCGGCCTCTGGCCGCACCTACGGCACGGGATGCCATCCGCCTTGGGCCAATGGGGGGCGAAAAATCTGTGGAATCTCTGGTTCCTGCCATGGAACCAGCGCCGTTCTCCGGGTGAACGGCGTGCTCCTATGGGCGCGGAATCGCGATCTCCCCAATCTCCACCCCGTCCACCGGCCAGGGCCGCCAGGGGCGGCGGGCGGGAATGGCCAGGCCATCGCTGGTCCGCACCAGGCCGACCACCAGGCGATAGCGGCCTGGCGGCAGGTCCGGCGCCAGGGGCAGGTGCAGGCGATCCCACACGGGCACGCCGGCGGGCCACGCGCCGCTGGGGTAGCTGTCGCCGCCCAGGGGTTCCCGCCACTGCTGGCGCAGACGGCCCTGGCCATCCTGGAGCGACAGCACCGCGGCGTAGGTGTCCTGGTAGGGGCTGGGATTGGGCCGCCAGATGAGATCCAGTGTTACCGCAGCGCCGGGGGCCGGCGTGGGCGTCTGCACGCTGGCCTGGAGCAAGTCGATGTAGTCGAAGCGGGCCAGCCTGGGCCAGGCGGCCGGCAGGGGCAGCGCCTCGGGAGGGGGCGTCACCGTGACCTGGCCCAGCAGCCAGCGCTGGCCGAAGCGGCTGCGCTCTCCCTCGGGCACGGCCAGGGGTTCACCGTTCTCCCGCCGGTAGACCACCAGTTCCAACCGGTAGGTGCCGGGCCGCAGGGCCAGGGGGATGGGCAGGCCCAGCACCTGGATCTGCCCGGTGGCGGGCCATTCGGCCACGGGCGGCAAGGGTCCCTGATCCTGCTGGGCCCAGAGCTCGTCCTGGGCGTCGTAGAGACGCAGGCTCATGGCCAGATCGCCCGGGGGCTCTGTTGTCCGCGCCCAATCCAGCGCCACATAGAGCCAGGAGCCGGCCGCCTGTTCCTGGGGCTGCCAGTGTTGGATCAGCCGGAGCGGGTCGCCGAAGGTCACCCCATCGGCGATCGCGGGATCCGTGGGTGCGGCCGTGCCCTCCGTCTCGAAAAGCTGGAGCCGCAGGTAGTCCCGGCCCGGGTACGCCTGATCCAGCAGCAGCCGCCCGTGGTCGGCCAGCCAGGTCCGGATGAGCCCGTTGGGATCACTCACCGTGTCGTAGATACGATAGTGCCAGATGCGGCGGTAGTGGCTGGCCAGCTGTTCCAGGGCGGCCTCGGTCTCCTGGGCGTCCATGGCGAAGAAATCGCTGGTGGGGGAACCCCAGCCCAGTTGGGGGGAGCCGTCCACGCTACCGGTGCGTACCAGGGGTACGGTTTGGCGTCTCTCGGGCCGTGGGGGCACCCCCTTCGCGTAGTCGGTCAGGCGTTGCAGGGGGCCCAGGGGAGGGGGGAGGCTGTGGGCCGGGTCGGTCCACTGGGCGGGCCAGTAGGTGGTGAGGGCCGTGTAGGCCCAGCCTGCGTTGACCAGGATCACATCCCCTGGGCGCCAGGCCTGGGCCAGGTCGGCCACGGCCTGGCGGTGGTCGTCGCTATGGTAGCGGGGGTTCTGCCAGAACTGGTGGAGGCTCCAGCCGCTGGCCACCACCAGGAGCGCCGCCACGGTCGTCTCCAGGAGTTGGGAGCGTCGGCCCAGGGCCAGGATCGCGGCGGCGGCCATGAGCGCGAAGGGGGGGGCGTAGGTGAAGAGGTAGCGCACATGGTAGAGGGGGGTGACCGTCAGGCTGATGAGCAGGATGAGGGTCGGGGGCACCAGCACGTAGGCGGGCAGGATCCAGGCGGGTGGATTTTCGGCGACCCTTCCAGGGCGTCCCCACGACTTCTTCGTGTAGCCAAAATAGGCGAGCAGGAGAAGGATGGCGGCCAGGGCCCAGGGCCCGTAGCGACCGGCCGGCGGGCTCTGGCCCACCACCAGCGCACCCAGGGCTTCTGCCAGGGAGGCGGCCACGTCGGCGGCTCCCTGCCACGGGGGACGCCAGGGAGGAACCGGCGGCTCCAGGGCCTGGCGCACGAAGATGGGCAGCCAGGGGAGCCAGAGGAGCAGGGCGGCTGCCTGGGCGGCCAGCCACCGGCCCAGATCCCGACGCAGGGGGCGTCCCCGGCCCACGAGCCACATCATCGCGATCAGGTTGAGGGCGGCCAGGGCAAAGGCGAAGTAGTAGAGGGTGTAGAGGCCCAGCGCGGCCGCGCCGGCGTAGACGGCCAGCCAGCGATGTTGGGCTGGCCGCGTCCCGGCCGGTGCACCGATGGCCAGGGCCTGGAGCAGGGCCCACAGGCAGACCAGGCCCAGGCTGCTGCCCAGGGTGTACATGCGCACTTCCTGGCTATACCAGATCTGGAAGGGGTGGATGGCTGCCAGGCCCATCCCCAGCAGCGCAGCGGAGGGCCGTTGGTTGTGGTCCAGCAGGCGCCGGCCAATGGGGTAGAGCAGGGCGACGGTGAGCAGGCCGAACCAGAGGCTGGGCCAGGCCAGGATGAACTCCAGGCCGGTGGGGGGCAGGCCGGTTGGGGAAGCCCCGCCGGCCACCTGGAGCCAGAGATGGAGCAGGAGGTAGTAGCCGGGCGGGTGGATGTCGCCAGCGGTGTGGGCCAGCATGGCCGGGATGGGCTTGGCAGCCAGGAGTGCGCTGACCGTCTCGTCGTACCAGAGGGACTCCGCACCCAGGCGATGAAGCCCCAGGCCGAAGGCCAGCAGCAACGCGGCCAGGGTAAGGGCCCGGTGGTAGCGCCGGATATCCAGGCGGGTTTGGGGCGATGGACGGGTGATGGCGTTCACCGGGCAGATGCTATCACAGGTAGCGGAGGCCGCGCAAAGGCGGAGGTCAGGGGACGGACGCTCCCTGCGAACGGAGGTTACTGGCCTTCGCCAGCGGCTTCTCCGTTGGCTGATGGTTGAAACTGAATGGTTTTGCTGTGAGGAGCGGTGAGGTCAAGCCCGGTCAGCGTGACGGAATGAGGTACATCGAAGATCAAGATGCAGGAATTGGTTGCTCCCGGGTTGATTATGTCGCAGACCCGATCTTCGTATTCATAGCGATTGCCGGCTTCATCAATGCCCAGCATTTCATCCATGGTGTAGATTTCAAAGGGAGCGTCGCTCAGGTTGGTCACATTGGATTCCACGACGATCAGTTTTCGAGCTGGCGAGGATGGTTCGAAGGTGCGGAATCCATGGCTATACTCGTCTGTATACTCACGAATTTCTGTAATTTGCCAGTCCAGGTTGCCAACGCGGGAAGCCTCGGAAGCCTTCAGGCTGACATTGTCCAGAATCGAGGTGGCGTCGATGTCGAGCATGACTGGGACTTTGAGCTGGTAAATTTGCCCGTTGATGTTGAGTTCGACGGTGGCGAAGAGAGGAAGCTGTTGCTTCAAGGTAAGCGTGGCAGTGCCATCTGTACTGTCCAGGGTGACCACTTCAGATTCAACCGGTGCAGATTCGGTATCCTGACCGTGGGTAACAACGGTGCCGATGAATAGGGCGAGGGCAGCAAGGGTAAGGATGAGAAGCTTTTTCATGGGTAAACCTTTCCGTTCCGTGTGCAATGGATTCCACAAACTTTATTTGGCACGCTGTTGCTTGATTTCTCGAATCACATTTGCCAGCGTCTTCCCGGCAAAGAGCTCATCGCGCTCTTGGACGTAATCCCCAAATCCGCTGGTGAATTGTTTCAAAAAGTGCACTTGCTGGCATCCTCAATCTCAATCCCTATAACCAGCAGTTCACGATTTCGACGCGGAGTCGGCATCTGAGGATGCCGACCCAGGCGGGACAGCGCCGCATCTGAGGATGCTCACTCCGCCAATGGGCAACAATCGTGAAGTACTGAATTTGATATACAACATGTCGGTCTCAGGATGGTGTCTGAAGTAAGCCGTCGTTTTCATCTCCCACTGCCAGCGATGTTTGAACGTAAGTTATAGCCGAGCACGGCGCAGTCTGCTGGACGGCCTGCACTTAGCTCGCCACCTGCTTTCTGCGTTCCACTATTTCTCGTAATAGAAACCCATTCTCTTACTGCTTGTTGCCATCCAGCAAGTAATAACTTTGTTGCCTTCATTTTGCTCTTTCACCCAAAGCCACCCAACGGATTCACAGATTTTATAGCCACCCACGGCGGGCCGGAGGCCCGCCCTACGGACGTGTTGTACCCAATCCGGACAGGTGGAGGGACGGCGACGGCTGCGTAGCTACTGGGGTGGCATCGGAGGATGCCAGCACCGCGTCGCGATGGTTGCCCATGGGCGGAGGAGCATCCTCCGATGCGGTGTAATCCGTGGAATCTGTGGCTGAAAATAAAATGTAAAGATCGTGTCTATCACGTGCTTCCTGCACGGTTGCAATCACGCCTACAATTACGCCGCCGGCACCGAGCTCACCTGCCCGCCGTAGCGCCAGCGGAGGCGGGGCGGCTGCAGTGGGGGGCAAGTTAATCAGGACTGGACAATCATTTACGGATAAACGGCAGAAACACGCGACATGCGTTTTGAGGTTCCCACACCCAAATCCAGTCTTTGAACTCAGCTTTATGCATTACGCGGATTCCACTTGGCTCTGGATACAAGCTAATGATCTCCGCCTGAAGCCGGGCTGCTGTCTCCGTTCCCCACGTTTCCGGTTTAGCAGTCCCGGTCAAACAACTGGGATAGCTTCTGCCGTCTATTTTTACTGAGGTTGTTCCTCGCCAAAAGTCGACCATGATTCTGATTTCGTGCCACTGAGTGTCAGGAGTCAGATACCCAACGCCTTCCCACTGACCGCCGTTCATTTCTGTCCAAGCCCGTATTTCACCAAAGATGTCCATCCAGGGGTTCAGTATCCATTGAAATCCCACCCCATAGTCCAGCCGAGTCCTACTGCCATCCCAAACGAAAATACCGCCTTCCAAGGTCTGTGCATTCCAGTCAGCGTTACTGGTAGAAGGTAAGTAGGGAAGTCTAAACTTAAATCCACACGTATGTACGTATTCAAAGGCGTTATCATCTATTATCCTGGTAAAAGTAATATTATGCGCCATTATTCGGCGTCGACGAATATTGGCTCGCAGTTCGCTGTAGGTGTCGTAGTGAATTGTCTCTATATCGCTTATGCTTACTGGTGGTTCTCCTGGAGCAGCGTAGATCCCATCACCAACAACGACTTCCCAACCAGAAAACCTATGGTTCGCTCATTTTTAGGGTGGTTTGGCGGAATCGGCGCAGAGCCTGGCGTAGATCTCTGTCGAGAAGTCCAACAAGGCGAGGATGCGCTGTTGCACCTCAGACAGAGGGGTCAGATGACGATGGGTTCGATGAGGCTCCTGAATCACCGTCAGGGTGATCTCCTGGAAGGCCTCCAGGAGACGCTCCGCCGTCGGCCGCGCTGTGGCTCGTGTGGGATTGCCGGCATACAACCCGGCCAGTTTCTCTCCTGTCGCCGCCAAGTTGCGGCGGACGACGAATTCCAGCAGCGTCAGCACGCGCAGGCCGATGGCCAGCAGCCGGATCAGGCCGGTGGCTCGATCATCCCGTTGGAGATACATGGGGGTCAACGAGAGCGGCCGCCCCTTCAGACGCCCCATGCCCCGTTCAATGATGTACTGCTCCCGGTAGGCCAGCACGGCCTGCTGCAGGGAAAGCAGTTCCGCCGGGGCATTGGTGGCATAGACCCGCCAGCCCAGCCGAGCAAGGGCCTTCTGCAGCGCCGCTTCGTCTACTTCCACCGTCACCCGGACTTCCCGCTCCTGGCGAACGGTTGCCGGCCTGCTTCG